>NZ_CP075338.1:1818292-2121340 GCF_023278365.1 Epilithonimonas zeae
CTCACTGAAAACATAATTGAACTTCTCTCCTACCAAGCGGTAACGCCCTGTCTGAGCATCTCTTTCGTAAGTATCACCCGTTTTTTTCGTTTTGTAACTTCCGTCTTCATTTTTCTGGATACCGTTCGGATCTAGATAAGCTGTGTAGTTTTGACCGTACAAAGTTGGCCAATCCCCGTACTGTTCACGGTTGTAATAATCCAACATTCCGATGGCGTTATCCGGGTCATTAAGGTTCATTGGTGGATTGGCGATTGCCCGGATTGGAATTACCAACCAACAAGAGAATCCTATCATCATATAAACTATAGATAATGCAATAGTTTGATACAATGATTTTCCAGTTTTTCTTGTATAAGTAATGAACAAATAACAAAGAACAACCAGAATAACAAATGCGAAAACCGTCCCCGAATGGAAAGGTAAACCTAATCCGTTAACAAAGAATATTTCAGATTTCCCGAATAAAGTCATTATAACAGGGAAGATAATTTTAAAAACAATCGCAAGGATAACCAACGTTACAGCATTTGCAATTAAAAATGACTTCCAAGTGAATTTATAATTTCTTGTGTAATAAATCAGACAAACTGCAGGCAGCGCCAACATACACATCATATGCACTCCTACGGACAATCCGATGATAAAGAATAAAAGGATAATCCATCTTTCGTTGTCTTTTTCAAGATATTCGTTTTCCCATTTGGTAATCAGCCAGACAATCAAAGCAATAAACATACTTGCCATTGCATAAACTTCACCTTCAACTGCAGAGAACCAAAATGTATCTGAAAAAGTAAAACATAAAGCCCCGACTGTTCCTGCAAATAACGTTGCAATTTCTTCGGCAATCGTTATATTTTCGAATTCTTTATTCAATAATCTTCTTACAAGATGTGTAATCGTCCAGAATAAAAACAGAATTGTAAAAGCACTAAACAAAGCCGACATTGCATTAATTACCAAAGAATAATGTTGTCCATCACCAAATGCAAATAATGCTACAACAGCTCCAACCAATTGAAAAAGCGCAGCTCCAGGTGCGTGAGTAACCTCCAACTTAACAGCTGAGGAAATATATTCTCCACAATCCCAAAAACTAAAATTGGGTTCTATGGTTGATAAATAAGTGATAAATGCAATTACAAAAATGACCCATCCCAAGATGGTGTTCCACTGTTTAAAAGTCCAATTCTTCATACGGAAAATGAAATATCGGCGAATTTAACATTTTTGATTCAGTTATCTGAGTTTTTAACAAAAATTAAACTTTATAAATGAGTGAAAATTAACCAAATAATTTACAATATATCACACATCTAATATATTAATGTCTCAAAACCAAAAACATTGCGATTTTTTTTTTATTTTTGCAGACAGTTTTTGAGAGAAAAATGATAATAAAATGATGAATGTACACGATAATATTCTTGGTTTGATTGGCAACTCCCCGTTGGTCAAGTTAAATCAGGTTACCAAGGACATTCCTGCGACGGTTTACGCTAAGTTGGAGTCTTATAATCCTGGACATTCTACGAAAGACAGAATCGCTCTTCACATTATAGAAAATGCGGAAAGACAGGGAATCTTAAAATCAGATTCTGTAATCGTAGAAACAACTTCCGGCAATACAGGTTTTTCCATAGCAATGGTTTGTATCGTAAAAGGTTACAAATGCATCCTTGCAGTTAGTGACAAAACAAAAGCTGAAAAAATTGCTTATTTGAAAGCTTTGGGCGCAACTGTTTATGTTTGCCCAGCTTCTGTTCCTGCAGACGACCCAAGGTCTTATTATGAAGTGGCGAAGAGAATTGCTGCAGAAACACCCAACTCGGTTTATATCAATCAATATTTCAACGAATTGAATATTGACGCACATTACCAGACTACAGGCCCTGAAATCTGGAAGCAGACAGAAGGTAAAATTACACACCTATTTGCGTGCACAGGAACTGGAGGAACGCTTTCCGGTTCTGCTAAATATCTAAAAGAACAAAATCCTGATATCAAAGTAATTGGCGTAGATGCAGATGGCTCTATTCTGAAAACTTACCACGAAACAGGAAAAATCAATAAAACAGAAATTCATCCTTATCAGATTGAAGGTCTTGGGAAAAATTTGATTCCGGGCGCACTTTTATTTGATACAATTGATGAATATGTAAGAGTTAACGATGAAATGTCTGCTTACAGAACCCGCGAAATTGCTCTGAAAGAAGCTATAATGGGTGGTTACACAACTGGAGCAGTCACTCAGGCTTTGATTCAGTATGCGAATTCTCACGAGTTCAAAGAAGATGATTTGATTGTATTAATTTATCCAGACCACGGTTCTCGCTATATTACTAAAGTTTATAGCGACAAATGGATGGAAGAACAAGGCTTTATCAACAATTGTTTCCACAATTACGATGAAGTTTTCAAAACAGAAATTATCAAATAAAATTTAATCACAAAATTTATAACCTTTTGTCAAGCAAAAGGTTTTTTCAATCAATAAAAAATATCAGTTAGAAAAAATGGACATTTTTGAAAGAATAAAACAAAATCCTGGTCCACTAGGACAATTTGCAGATTATGGCGAAGGATACTATATTTTCCCAAGATTAGAAGGACCAATTGGCCCGAGAATGAAGTTTCAGGGAAAAGATGTTATTTTTTGGAGTGCTAATGATTATTTGGGAATGTGTAATCATCCCGAAGTTTTAGAAGCCGATGCTAAAGCCGCTGCAGAGTTTGGAATGTTTTATCCGATGGGAGCCAGAGCAATGTCCGGAGAAACTGAGCAACATTTGCAATTGGAAAGAGAATTAGCAGATTTCGTGAAGAAAGATTCTGCTTATCTTTTGAATTTCGGTTATCAGGGAATGGTGTCTTGTATCGATGCGTTGGTTTCAAGAAATGACGTAATCGTCTATGACGTAGATTCTCACGCTTGTATCGTGGACGGTGTTAGATTGCACGCCGGAAAACGTTTCACTTACAGACACAATGATATCGAAAGTTTTGAAAAGAACTTAATCAGAGCTCAAAAGGTCACTGAAGAAACAGGCGGAGGAATCTTGGTAATTACCGAAGGGGTTTTCGGAATGAGAGGACAACAAGGAAAACTAAAAGAAATCTGCGCGCTTAAAGACAAATATAAATTCAGAATCTTGGTTGACGATGCTCACGGATTCGGGACATTGGGAGAAACCGGTGCCGGAGCTGGAGAAGAGCAAGGCTGTCAGGATCAGATTGATGTTTATTTCTCTACGTTTGCCAAGTCTATGGCTGGTTTCGGCGCATTCTTAGCTGGAGATAAAGAGATTATCCGTTATTTAAAATTCAACCTGAGGTCTCAAATTTTTGCCAAATCTTTGACCATGCCAATGGTAATCGGAGGTTTGAAAAGATTAGAACTTCTGAGAACAAGACCAGAAATCAAAGCTAAACTTTGGGAAAATGTTGAAAAACTTCAAGGTGGACTTAAAAAAATCGGATATAACCTTGGAGATACCAATACTTGTGTAACGCCGGTTTTCATACAGGGAACACCTGTTGAAGCGACTTTATTAGTTAAAGAATTGAGAGAAGATTACGGAATTTTCACCTCTGTTGTGGTTTATCCGGTCATTCCAAAAGGAATGATTCTTTTAAGATTGATTCCAACCGCTTCTCACACTGATGCAGAAATCAACGAAACACTTGCAGCTTTCGAATCAATTTATAACAAATTAGCAAGCGGTTATTACAAAGAAGCTGAAGCTAAATTATTAAAAGAACAAAACTTAGAGTTCAAACCAATTTAATTTTTTTGGTTCATTTATAAATAACCCTTTTAGAGTTTTGTATTCTGAAAGGGTTTTTCATCTAATAAAAAATTGTAATTTTGAGAGAGAAGATTTGAGAAAAAATGAAACCACAAATTATACAAGACCATAATGGAAATCCAACGGGTGTTTTTATCCCAATCAAAGAGTGGGAGGAATTGAAAAAACAATATCCTGAAATTGACAACAATCCATCTTTTGAGCTTTCTAATGAACAAAAAAAAATATTGGATGAAAGATTAAAAGCCGATAAAAAAGAATTTATCTCCGCAAGAAAAGCTTTAAACAATATTCGTCATAAATATGGCTTATGAAATTGTTATTCTTGACAGAGCTCAGGAAGAAATCAATAGTGCTTTTGAATATTATGCCGAAATTTCCATTGCCGTTTTAAAGTCTTTTGATGAACAATTGGAACAAGTTTATCAAAGATTAGAAACGAACCCATTTTTCCAATCACGATATAAAAACTTGAGAGCTTTACCTTTTAAAACTTTTCCATATATTACTTTCTTTACGGTTGATGAAAATGAAAAAACTGTATATATCTACTCCGTTTTCAATACTTCTCAAAATACCGAAAAATATCCAAAAGGTTAATTGCATTTAATTCAATCTTTCAGACCATTCCAATTCTTTTGGTAATTCGAGGTTAGAAAATTCTATATGAATGACTCTTCGCTTTTTGTTGTTGACTGTTCTGTTGGAGCCGTGTAGAATAAGAGGTTTCATAATCATCACTCCACCTTTTTTCACAGAGCAGATTTCTTCTGTTTCAACATTCCAATCAATAGTTTCTGGGCGATAGATTTCTTTGCTGTGAGAATTGGAAACAACTTTCAAAGCACCATTATTTTTATCAGTATCATCGAGATGAATCCTAATCGTAAATATATTTTTTAAATATTCAATCGGAGGCTGAACTGCAAATTGATTCTGCTTCGTTGTCCAAGGTCCAAAACCTTCCAAGTCTAATTTCTTATTAACAGAAATTGTCAAATCCTGATGATAAGCAACATACCAATTGGATTTCTCAGGTTTATCAAAATAGATACTTTTGACTACAAAATAATCATTACCAAAAACTTCGTTAATAATTTTCTTGATACTATCGTTAAAAATAAACTGATGACTTTCTGGAACTTCTTTCAAAAATTGTCTTATCGCAAAAAGGTCTTCCGACTTTCTGAATGTCTCTTTTGAAGTATCGATAGATTCAATTATATTAATGATTTGATTAATTTCTTTCTCAGAAAAAATGTCATTAATGATTGTGAATCCTTTTTCGAAGATTTCGGTTTTATGTTTTTGTAATTGTTGCATTAAAACAAATCATTTTTGTTTTTCTATGATTGGAATTTGGAAAGGATTAGAATCATTCTTACTTCTGTACAAAGCTATAAAACTCTTGTTTTTATAAATTTTCCCATAAATGAAATTAAACTTTCGTTTGTCGTAATCGTCGAAGTATATTATTCTATCAATTATTTTATAAGTGCTGGATGTACTAATTTAGCTTCCAGTTAAAGTTAAGCATAAAACCTTAATTTTAACCTATGAAAGGAGAGCGAAAAATCTACGATCCTGCTTTTAAAACCAAAGCTGTTGAGCTAAGCAAAGAACGAACTAATGTGTCAGAACTCGCAAGGGAGCTGGGAATCGCAGTCACGCTGCTTTACAAATGGCGTAAGGAGTACGAAGAATTTGGAGAAAGAAGTTTTCCAGGGAATGGAAAACTGAAACTGACACCCGAACAGGAAAAGATTCATGAGCTGGAAAAAAAGTTGAAGGATGCAGAATTAGAACGAGATATATTAAAAAAAGCAATCGGCATCTTCTCCAAGAGCGGTCGCTGAAATATAAATTCATAAAAAATAATGAATCTATTTTCCCGATTGAAAAGATGTGCAATGTTTTAAAACTATGTTCCAGTGGTTATTACAAATGGAAAAACAGGCCTTGCAGCAAGAAATTGCTTTTGAAGGAAAAAATAAAACAGCAAATCACTTCAATATATTTTTCATCAAAACAGCGCTATGGCAGCCCTAGGATTACGTCTGAGCTAAATTCCTTGGGTTACAAAATATCCCGAGTCACAGTGGCTAAATATATGAAAGAGCTTGGACTGCGAAGTAAACTGAGCAAGAAATTTAAAGTGACTACAAACTCTAAACACAATTATTTGGTGGTAGAAAATGTGCTGGACAGGAATTTTATAGCCGAAAAACCTGCGCAAGTTTGGGTTTCTGATATTACCTACATTCAAACCAAAGAAGGATTTTTGTACTTGACAACAGTGATTGATTTGTATGATCGGAAAATCATTGGATGGAGTTTAAGCAACGGAATGAGCACCGAAGAGACAAGTCTTTCTGCCTGGAAAATGGCTGTCAAAAACAGAAAAATAGGGGAAAGTCTAATTTTTCATAGCGACAGAGGCGTTCAATATGCAAGCAGAAAATTTGCAAATACTCTGGAATTTTATGGAGTTACAAGAAGCATGAGCCGGAGAGGAAATTGTTGGGATAACGCTGTGGCAGAGAGCTTTTTCAAATCTTTGAAAACAGAACTGATTTATGGAAACAAGCTTATTACAAAAGAAAAAATGGAGCTGGAAATATTTGAATATATTGAAATATGGTACAACAAAAAAAGACGCCACAGTGCCTTGAATTATCAAACTATTGAAGAGTTTAACAATCAAAACAAAATTTATCAAAATGTAGCTTAACTTATACTGGAAATTTTGTTTGCATATCCATGCCTTTCGTTTTCTCAATTCCAAAACAAATACTTTCATAACTAAACTTGTTATTGTCTTTTTTTATCTTCATCGTTGAAGTACAATTTGCAGCTCCTTCTGCTTGGGCAAAAAATAAATTTTCTCCTTCAAGTTTATCGAAATTTATAATTCCTGTCGGTTTTATGATAATTAATGTCAAACACAAAATCATAAATCCAATCAAATAGTTTCTAAGTTTATCATTAAATCTATTTTCGGAAGAAATATAAACCTGTCTTATCAATTCGATTGACAAAATACAAAACCAAATAAAAAGAATAATAAATATTAGAAATGATAGAAATCCAAATTCTCCTTCCCAATAATAAGATGTATTTATTAGTATAAATAAAATTAAAACTGAAATAAATTGTATTGGGAATTTTCTTAGCATTCTAATGAGATTGAAAATTATTAATCCTAATTAATCTTCTTCAAATCCAAATCCTCAAAATCAAAACTAAAATCCGTCACATCGGAAATCGGTTTCATTTTCGCAGAAACCGCTTTTCCATTTTCATCAAAATTCAAAGTAAAAAACGCATCCGCATCATAGCTTCTGTCATCCCATTTCGCTACAAAAGCATTCGCAGAATAGGGAATCAAATCGCCTTTCAGTCTTGGAGAAGACTTAGAAATAATTCTATAACCTTTGCCCTGCTTGGACACCTCAACAATTCCGAACCAATCATCTTTGTACCAGCCAATAAATTGCTCGTCTTTCAAATCTGATTTGAACTTCGAAGATTTATCGTAAACTTCTTTCTTCTGTTTTGCGAAAGTCTCTTCATTCTTTTTATTTCTATCGTCATAAAGTTTTAGCCAATCACGGTTTTCAACACCTAGATAAGCATCTTTCACAGAGTTGGTAATCGTCGAGAAAGCTGCGCCAGATTGTTGATTCGTCAAAACTACAATTCCCAGTTTCAAATCTGGAATCAATGTAAAATGCGTCACAGTCCCAATCAAACCGCCGGAATGCTGAACCTGCAAATGGCCTTTCACATCGCTCAAAAACCAGCCTAATCCGTAACCATAAAAATGCGTATCATAAGGCGAAGTCAACCCAACCTTATCAGGAATCTGAAGACTCCAAAGTTCGTGAGCATTTTTCTCAGAAACCAGCCGTTTCCCGTCTTTGGTCACAAATCCATTCAAAAGGAAATTGGCCCAAGTTGTCATATCCTGGATGTTACTCATAATTCCGCCTGCCGCATTCGCTGTTTCATTCCAATCGTGAGGAACAGCGATTGCTTTTCCATCAACCGGAGCGTGGGCATCGATGATATTTTGTGAATTTTTTGCACGGTTATAAGACCCAAAACTCGCTGTCATCCCGACAGGTTTCATAATTCTCTGCTCGATAAAATCTGCCCATTGTAAACCGGAAACTCTATGAATCACTTCCCCGGCTACAATGAACATTATATTATTATAATCTAAAGTCGTACGGAACGGATTTTCCGGTTTAAGGAATCTTACATTGTGAACAATATCATTCACCGTCAAGTTTCCGCCTTCCGGGAAAAACATCAAATCGCCTTGTCCCAATCCTAATCCAGCTCTGTGTGTCACCAAATCTTTGATGGTCACATTTTGAGAAACATAAGCATCTGCCATTTGGAATTCAGGGATATATTTTGTCACTTTATCGTCCCAGTTGATTTTGCCTTCATCAGCCAAAATCGCCAAAGCAGTACAAGTAAAACCTTTACTATTAGAAGCAATTCCCACCAAAGTATTATCATCCATCGGCTGGTTGTTTTTAAGTGAACGAACTCCGAAACCTTTAGCATAAATCAGTTTTCCGTCTTTTACAATACCAACAGACATTCCTGGAACATCAAAGGTTTTTATAGAATTTTGAATGAGTTCGTCCAGTTTTTTTTCTTCAATTTGAGCATTGAAAAAAACAAAAGATAAAAGGAAAAAGGAAAAGGATAATGTTTTGTTCATTTTGAAAAAGCTTTTTACGAAGATAAGAAATTGTAATTTTTAATTGTGAATGATTAAGGGTTAATTATCTTTACATTTAAAATTTAATACAAAAACGATGTCCTATTGTCAAGCTATAGAAACAATGCAACCCGAAGACCGAAAAGCATTGCACAAAAATTACCACGATAATCATTATGGTTTCCCAATTCATAATGATGATGAACTTTTCGGAAGGTTGATTATGGAAATCAATCAGGCTGGATTGAGTTGGGAAACGATTCTAAAAAAGGAAGATTCTTTCCGAAAAGCTTACAGTAATTTCAGTATTGAGAAAATTGCCGCTTACACAGAAAAAGACTGGGAGAGATTATTGGCTGACACGGGAATCATCAGAAATAAACTCAAAGTCAATGCAGCCATAGAAAACGCCAAAACCATTTTGGAACTCAAAAAGGAATTTGGTTCCTTCGAAAAATGGCTGGAGCATCATCATCCTAAAACCAAGGAAGAATGGGTAAAATTATTCAAAAAAACTTTCCGATTCACAGGGGGAGAAATTGTTGGCGAGTTTCTGATGAGCATCGGTTTTCTGAAAGGTGCACATTCCGACGATTGCAAAATCAATGAAAGAATTTTTGCTGCGAATCCGAAATGGAAAGAGGAATAAACAAAAGAAAGTGGTGAAAAATTCAATGAAATATTTTGAGCATTTAGTTTGGAATCTAAGTAAACTCTGTAGAGATTCCTACGGAATGACAAAATTGTATTTTTGATTTTTCAAACTTTTGTGCTTTTGTGGTTAATAAAAATTAGCCTTAAATTTGTAGAAATCTAAAGAAAGTAAATGGAAAGTAAAAAAGAATTTTTCCTCGAGTGCTACAAACTCGGGATCATCAAATTTGGGCGTTTCACACTGAAAAGCGGGATAGAAAGTCCGTTTTATGTTGATTTGCGACCTCTCGCTTCTGACCCGAAAATCCTAAAAAAACTAGCCAATTATCTTTTGGAAATGCTTCCTTTGGATAATTTTGATATCATCTGTGGTGTTCCTTATGCGGCGCTTCCAATGGCAACTGCTATGTCTCTTGAAAGTTACATTCCGTTGATTATCAAAAGAAAAGAAGCTAAATCTTACGGAACAAAAAAACTGATTGAAGGCATTTATGAAAAAGGACAGAACTGTCTTTTGGTAGAAGATGTCATTACATCCGGAAAATCTTTGGTTGAGACGATTGATGAAGTTGAAAATGAAGGAATCAAGGTTTCTGACATCGTTGTGGTTTTGGACAGAGAACAAGGTGGAAAAGAAAAATTGGAAGAAAAAGGCTACAAAGTTCATTCGCTTTTCAATATTTCTGAAGTTGTGGAAATCTTAAGAGAAGTTAATTATATCGATGATGAAGAAGTGGCAAGAATCCGAGATTTTGTGAACGGAAATCAAGTTGTTTTTGAAGAGAAGAAACGTTTGTCTTACGAACAAAAACTGGAAGTTGCTGAACATTCTTTCGCGAAGAAAATCCTTGAAATTGCTATTGAGAAAAAGTCAAACCTGATTGCTTCGGCTGACTTCATCACTACAAAAGAATTATTGGATTTCGCAGATTTTGTTGGACCTCATATTGTGGCTCTTAAAACACATATTGATATCCTGAATGATTTCGATGCTGATGAAACGATTCTTCCACTTAAAGATTTGGCAACAAAACATAATTTCCTTTTAATGGAAGACCGAAAATTTGCCGATATCGGAAACACTCAGGAATTGCAATTTTCTTATGGAACTTACAAGATTTCCAATTGGGCAGATTTGGTAACATCTCACGTTATTGGCGGAAGCAAAAGCCTGGATTGTTTTATAAATGTTGGTGTTGTAGCAATTTTAGGAATGTCTTCTCAAGGCACTTTAACCGACTCTCATTATCGTGAAGAAGCTTTGAAAGTCATAGAAAACCACCCAAATATTATCGGTTGCGTCGCTCAAAATCAAATTCCTGATAACCTTCTTCTTTTCACGCCAGGTGTGAATTTGGGAACAACTGGTGATGACAAAGGACAACAATATAATTCTCCGGAACATGTGATCAAAAATTACGGTACAGATTTTATCATCGTGGGACGCGGAATTTACAAAGCTGACGAGCCAGAACAAGAAGCTTTACGTTACAAAAACGAAGGTTGGAAAGCCTATCAAGATTCTTTGTAAATGTTGTAAATGTTCTAAATGATTTAAAATATTAATTAACCCCTTCAGAGTTTGAAACTCTGAAGGGGTTTTTGATGTAATTAGTTCGAAATTTTATAATTGCAAATGTCAGTCTGAGGCTCTCGAAGACAAATGAAAAACTCAAAAGCTTTGCTTTTTCCAAATTTAATTAACTTTGATAAAAACACAATTATGAAACGCTATTACGTTTACATTTTGCTTTGCACAGACAATACTTATTACACAGGCGTGACAAACGATTTGGAAACCCGTTTTCTCTATCATCAGAATGGACAAAATCCGAATTCTTATACTTACACAAGACGACCAGTTGAAATTGTTTATTACACAGAATTCAATGATGTAAATCAAGCGATTGCTTTTGAAAAACAAGTGAAAGGTTGGAGCAGAGTCAAAAAGGAAGCAATCATTAATGACGAATGGGAAAAATTGCCTAATCTCTCCAAGAGAAAGTTTCCCAATCAGTAACTTTATAAGGAAAAAATCTGACGATTTTTAAGTTTATATTTGTCTTCGAGAGCCTCAGACTGACAATCTTTATTTTCAAACAAAAACTTTAACAATCATAACCCACACTTCATCAGAAAAAAAGTAGTAGTTTTAGTTACTTATATTTTTTGATGAAGCGATTTCTTTTATGTTTGGCTCTATTTATTCCTTTTTTCTGGGCAAAGTCTCAGCAAGACAGCATTTTGTTGAATGTGAAACTGAATGAAGACCAAAAATCGATTTCCGTAGAACAGACTTTGTTTTACAATAATCCGCATCCGAAATCTATCAGTCAAATCAAACTTCTGAATTGGGTTTCGGCTTACCAGAAACGTAAAACACCACTTCTTAAACGAAAAATTGAAGACCGAAAGAAGGATTTGTATTTTGCTAAGGATAATCAGCTCGGGCAGTTAGAAAGTCTCCAATACTCTTACGGAAATATTTCTGCTGAAATTCTTAATAAAACTCAGGAAAACATTCTCATTCCCCTTTCCGAACCTTTGGATTCTGGAAAAAGTATCAAGCTTAATTTGAAATATGACATCAAACTGCCTGACGCAAGATTTACGGGTTATGGTGTGGATGTGAATCATATTCTGTTAAAATATTTTTTCCTTGTCCCAGAAACTTATGAAGATGATTCTCAAAAAAAATCGTTCTATCGTGATACCGAAGAAACAGCTAATGCAGGCTCATTCTGGAAAATAAATTTCGAGGTTCCAAACAATTGGAAAATCTATTCTAACCTTAATCAAAATAACAATTCTGAGTTCGAAGGCAAATCTATCAACGATCCTGAATTTCAAATTTCAAAAGAAATCTATCCTGAGTTTCCAGTTAATATCGATGGACAGCAAATCAATCTTCGGCTAGGTTATCAGGTCACGGAATATCAGCGTCAGATTCTAGGTTCTGTTATTACGAATCATCTCAAATTCATAAAAACAAGAGTTGGAAATCTTCCTGACAAATTGTTCATCACTCAAAAATTCTTCAATAAAGAAGAGTTTATCGGGATTGATGATGTTAAGTTCTGGAAATTCAAATACCAGTTGTTTACGGATTATGAAAAGACGGATTTGGATTACTTCAGTGTGATTTCTAAGAAAGTAATGGATAACTATTTCATAACCAATAAAACGCAAGACCATTGGTTAAAGAATGGCTTGAAGTCCTATCTAGAGATTGAATATCTTAAACAGTTCTATCCAGAACATAAACTTTTGGGAAATCTTCCCGATAATGCCAGCATCTTCGGCATCAAACCTTTGAAGCTATTTCACGCTTCGAAACTAAAACTTGCGGAGCGTTATGGTTTGGCTTATCATTACATCTCAACCCAGAACCTCGACCAAAAAATCACAACACCTTATTATCTTCTGAGCAACTTCAATACAACGGCTATTAGTCAGTTTGAGACGGGAAGTCTTTTGGCTCAAATCTCAGAATATACAGGAAGGCAATCCTTTGATAATTTTCTAAGAGATTACCTTTCTGCTAATTATCAATCCAAAACAGATGGTCAAAAATTTTTAGATGAATTGAAAACATTCTCCAACGGAAAGTCTAATTTCTTGCAGCAAATGATGTCTGAAAAACACAGAATCAATTTCAATCTAAAAAACATCAAAGAGCAAAAAGAGAATTATTTGATTGATATTCGTAAAAATAATACACTGGAAATACCTCTAAAAGTAGAAACAGAGAAGAATTCCGGCGAAACTTCTACATTTTGGAAAGAGTCGAGTTTGGCTAAGAGTGATACACTTTCGGTTCCGAAAAAAGATGTAGAAAAAATTGTTTTAAATGATAATTACATCTTTCCGGAGTCTAACTATCGGGACAATTATATTTATACCAAAGGATTATTCTCAAACACAAAAAAGATAAGATTCAAGTTGATAAAGGATATCCAAAATCCAGAATATAATGAAATTTTCCTGACGCCGAGGTTGACTTTTAATGCTTATGATAAAGTTCTTATAGGGATGAATTTCAAGAATCAAGGAATTTTTGACCAGAAATTTGATTATTCTTTCACACCTTATTATAGTACAGGAACTGGAAAGCTGACAGGTTCTGGAGCACTTGGTTATTCAATTTTACCACCGAATAGTTTTTTCAGAAGCTGGAATTTTTCCGTTTCCGGATCTTATTTTCATTATAATAATAATTTAGCCTATAAAAGATTTGGAGCTGGAACATCCATTAATTTCAATAAAAACCCGAGAAGTGCGTTGGGAAGAAGCCTTTACTTTTCCTACAATTACTACGATAGAGAACTCACTCCACTGATGATTGAAAATAATCTTTACTCCAAATATAACCTTTGGAATCTGGGTTATTCCTACTCCGACAACCGATTGATTCACGAAAAATATATCTCTGGGAACTTGCAATGGATGGAAGATTTCCAAAAGATTTCTGCAGAAGCATTTTACCGTTGGGAATTTGCAAAAGATAAAAAAATAAGTTTCCGTTGGTTTGCAGGTTATTTTTTAAGAAACGACACCAAAAACGCTTTGTTTAATTATGGAATTTCACGTGTTTCCAACTACTCTTTTTCTTATGGATTGTTGGGTCAGAGTGCGACTTCTGGGATTCTTTCCCAGCAGTTCATTTTGGCAGAAGGCGGCTTCAAATCGATGTTCAATACTTCAGTCAATCAGTTTATCACCAGTTTGAATGTAGATTCTCACGTTTGGAAATGGTTTAATGTTTATGCAGATGCCGGCGTTTACAAGAACAAAAACAGAGCAACACAATTCATTTGGGATTCTGGAATAAAAGTGAAGGTCATTCCGGATTTCTTAGAAGTTTATTTTCCCGTTGCCTCTAGTTTAGGCTTCGAAGCTGGTTTCAAAGATTATGGTTACAGAATCCGATATACTTTGGTTTTGAACCTTGGAGCTTTGATTAATAATTTGAGACGCGGGGTTTTCTAGAAATAAAAAAACCACCGAAAATTCGGTGGCTTAAAAAATATAGAGAATGTGTTATTAGTTTTTTGTGATTATTTTTTGATAAAATGTATTGTTTTTTCTCCTGAACTACTATATATCTTTAGAATATAATTACCTTGAGGTAAATTTCTAACATCTATCCTATTGTCTTTTAGCATTGATGAGAAGGATTTATTTAGTAGATTATAAACCTCAACTTTAGAAATGTTATTCTTTGTGTCAATATTAATAAAGTCTCCAGTAGGATTAGGATAGATTCTATAATCTTTGTCTACTATACTATTTTCAATAATATTTTTATTGATTTTATCAAAATTATTACTTGCTTTTCCATTTGACAAAGGAGTATTATCTGCATAAGCATAAAAATGATTAGTATTAATGAATGTATTAGGATTTATTAAAAGATAGCCATTACCCTCTACTTTAATACCATTCCAAGAAGTATTATTGGCAGATATGATTTCAGCTCCTTCAATTATAAAATTGCTGCCATCTTTTACAATGAATCTACTGTCCGGAGCCATTATAATTTTACAAGTCGCTTTCAAACTTGAGTTGTTATCAATTTTAACATTGGAGTACAGTCTGAAGTTTAAATCCCATAATTCATTACTAGTTACATTTAAATTAGTATTTTTAAAAGAATCAGTGCTAATAAATTGTCTTACACTTTTTTTTGATGCAGCAAAATACATCGTAGATATTTGTTGATTATAGAGATAATTTCCTGAAGCAACTCCATTCTGATTCATAATATTAGGAAAGCAATTATTTTCGTGTCCTAAATCGAAATTGTGTCCCATTTCATGCAAGATACCTTTTCTCATATTAGTGACATACCAGCTTCTTACCACTGACCAAGGTGTGTTAGGTACAGGACTATTTGGGTCAGGATTATCTGCGTGGTAATATTTTGCCGTAAGATATCCATTAAAAGTATCTGGGAAAAACTGTCTTAATTTTTCAGACAAGTTTGTTTCAGATGGAGATTGAGATGCAGCCCATCCTTGCCCACCAGGAGAAGTATAGTTATGATTGTTAACTATCTCATTATAAACATTTCCATTATTTGCGAAGACTACATTAATACCTTCAGGGATTGTTGGATCATTATCATAATAAGAATAATAATACTCTGAAGTAGGCGGATATAACTTATTAAAACCTGTACAAGTAATGGGAGATCCTGATAAACTACAAGGAACAAATCCAGTTTGTAGATAATCCCAAGCAGGGTCAACTTTCCATATTTTGTTAACAATAATTTGAAATTTAGTATTTGTCAGATTATTTTGACCATAACCTTGACAGGAAGTCGTGGGTGAACCATCTAAATTTAGTAAAGTCTGATTAGCTCTTGATATAATCTCATCCCAAAGTATTTGATGCTCTTGGTTATTAGGGTCAAAATTTCCAGTACCATCAGGTTTAGTAAGGAAAATAAAATTCAATTTTATATATATAATTTCATCTGATGGATTAGGTAGATATAGACTACTCTGGTAAGAATACATAGATGTATTGCCACAATTTGTCCCAGCCAGTAAATCAGCGTTACCTATTGAAATTTGTGCAAAGTCTTGGTCTAAGCAAGATATTTGGAAAGGGTTATTTTGTGCTATTCCCCAGCTCATTGCATAAAACAGAAGAAAACAAAAGAAACTTCTCATATTCTTATTTTTTATGGGTTGTTTCCAATTGTTCAATTCTTTGATTCTGATTAATAAGGTGAAGTGTCAATTCTTCTATTTTTTTCAGCAAGAGAATGTTCATTTCTTTTAACTCTATTCCATTTTGGATTGCTTCTTCTGTAGATGGCACTTCCGGAAGATGTCCGTTTGTATTGATATAGCTTTCCACCTCTTTTAATGGCATTAGCTTATAATCTTTGGCAAAAACATAGTCTGCCCAGCCATTTTCAGTAGATATGTCTACTTTAACTTTCTCAGTTTTTATACCATCTTTTACAAACAATTTGTATTTATTTCCATCAGCAGCAATACCATCCGATGGAAGATTAGATGTTCCTATTCCAATAGTTCCGTTGTTTCCTCTGATCCAGTTTCCTATATTCAATTGGTTATTTACACTTGCAGAAGTTGTAGTGGACTCGTATCCAATGATTATATTATTGCTACCAGAAGTTAGATTAGATGCCGCATTTTCTCCAATCCCAACATTATTAGATCCATTCAGCAAAGCTCTTAAAGCTCTTCTTCCTAACGCAGTGTTATAATTACCACTATTTACATTTGCTAATGAAGCTGCTCCAAAAGCAGAGTTATAATTGGCAATGTCACCTGATGAGGCAGCAGATCTCCACATAGAATTGACTCCAACAGATGTATTTTCATTTTGTGTTCCTAATCCTGCTAATGCATTGACCCCCATCGAAGTATTACCATTGCCATTAGTACTACCCATTATAGCATTAGCTCCTATAGCTGTATTACTATTTCCAGTTGTATTACTTCTTAATGAATTTGAACCAAATGCAATATTAGCGGTTCCAGTAGTAATTGCAACCAATGATCCTAAACCCAGTGATGTATTCCCTACTCCTGTACCAGTATCGTTCCCTCCGCCAATGTATAAGTTATTCGACCATCCCAAACCAGAATCTATATTTTGAAATATCAATCTTCCTTTTGTTGTGAGCTTTATCCATTCTGTATTATTCGTTTTAAAAACAAGATCTTTCGAATCGGAAGTCCCAATAAAATTCGTTCCTGGTGCTGTTCCAGAGTTTCCAGTTAAAGACCATTGTGCATTTGCACTTAACCCACACAGGATTCCCATTAGAATAATTGTTTTTTTCATAGTTTTTTAATTTTTAATAAATTGTTTTGTAAAAGTTTGGTTATTATTGGTTATAGTTTTCACCCCATAGACGCCTTTAGGAAGACTACTAACGTCTATTTCAGCAGTTTTATATATATTGTATTTGTGTTTGATTTGTTTACCGGTTTTGTCAAAAATCATAACCTCTTTTATTATTCCCTTGCTTAAAGAAAGTTTTAATAAATTGTCCACCGGATTTTTTTCAATTATCAACTCCTGCATATTCTCAGCTTCTTGCGAATTTGATTTTTTCAATTTGTCCTTACCGCCATTGCCACTTTTTTGAGGCTTTACAACAATTCCTCCTGTATCATTATCGGCACAACCTACACAAGGATTGATTGGCAAAATAAGGATACCATAACCTTGTGTCGGTGTTACAAAAATTTCATTTGTGGCAGAGATACCACCTCTTACTTCTGTATCAATTGAACTGGTAAAAAACAAAACATTCTCTTCACAAAGATATCCTTTAGATTTAGGGTTAACTTCTACATAATTACATGTTGTAGTCTGACCATTAAAAAACGGTATTATCAAAGACATTATAACTACGAGATTCGTTTTCATAAAAGCAAGAATTTAACTATCTTTAGCAAAGATATAGCAACGGGTAAAAAATTTTTATCACATAATGCCGTGATTTTTTATGAAAAAAAAACTTCTGATTTTCTTCATTATTCTAAATAATATTTTTGTTTTTGCTCAGAAAAAAATTGAAAAATTAGATCGACTTTTTGATAAATTCAGTTCTGTTATTAATAAAGATTCAGATTCTGCCTTCTATTATTGTAATCAAGCCGCTGTTCTTAACAAAAAAATAGGTAATGATTACTATGCTTCGAGATGTTTTATTTTATATGCTGCATATTATTATCATATTGGCAATAACCGAAAGAGCAAAGACTACAACGAAAAAGCATTTTTATATGCTAAAAAGACAAACAATATTTCAGCTCTTTACCGCGTCCATAATCTAAGAGGTGTATTCTTTTACGAAAAAGGAGAATATGATAAAGCCTTCAACGAATATCAAAAAATGCAATATTATTTGGAGAAAAGTCCAGATAACAAATATTACGCAATCTTATACTTAAACTTTGGAAATCTTTTTATCGATAAAGGCGACACACTTGCAGCACTTAAAAATTATCATCTTACTACCCAGTATTCCATATTAGCAAAAGATACCGCCAGAATATTAACTTCATATATTGTCATTGCCAATGCTCTACAAGATAAAAACAGCAAAAAAGCTAATGAATATTATGAAAAGGCATTTTCTCTAGCCAAATTAACCAATGATAAACAAGAACAGTTTAATATTAGATTAAATCAGAGTAATATTTTTTTAGATCCTACGGATAGTTCCAAAAATGAAAAAGCCTTAGTGTTTTTAAAGAAAACAGAAGCCCTTCTAAAACAGCTCAACGATAAAAGCCTTTATTTTTATCTAAATTTCAATTATGGAGCTTATTACATGAATAAAAACGACATTAAAAATGCTATAAACTATTATGAATCAGCTTATAAGGAATACAATATCGAAAGAATCCCAATTACTTATAAATTAGAAATTCTCAAGAATTTAATCAAAATTTATAAAAAAGATAATAATTATCAAGATTCTTACGAATATCAAACTCTGTTTTATAGAATAAAAGACAGTCTGTTTACTCTAGAAAAAGAAAAGAATTATAATCACCTATTAGCTAAATATGAAGTAGAGAAAAAGAACAACCAGATACAGTTGTTAAGCAAAGAAAATGAATTACAAAAAGTAAGAAAAACAAGAATGTACTTTATTTTAGGATTGATGATTATATTATTAATACTAGGTTACTTTTTATATAAAAACAAACTAAAATCTCAGCAAAAACTAAATCTCAAACAACTAGAGCTTAATCGAACTAAAAATCTTCTGGAAGGACAAAGTAAAGAACGGAATCGTTTGGCAAAAGAACTCCATGATGGTATCGCAGGGAGCTTAGCAGGAATCAATTATATGTTAGATAAAGAAAATGGAGCGTTACGAAACAACAATATTCTTATTATTCAAAAACATATCAATACACTACACGAAGAGATAAGAGAAATCTCGCATGATCTCAGTAATAATTTTTTAGAAGAAAAAACATTTTATCAGTTGATAAACCATCTGGCAAAACAAAATGAGGACAATGGAATAGAAACCAATACATTATTTTTCCCAGAAAATGCCTTGGATAACATTAGTGAAGAGCTAAAAACAAACTTATATAGAATTGTTCAGGAATTACTCGTCAACATACGTAAACATGCTTTTGCCAGTAAAACACAAATAAGTGTTACTCAGCAGGAAAATTTTATATGTTTAATGATTGAAGACAACGGAAAGGGATTTAATATAAATGGTACTAAAGGAATAGGACTGAAAAATATAGAAGAAAGACTGAAAGTTTTTGATGCTAATCTAGAAATTGATACTTCTGTCAATAATGGCACGACCATCATAATAAATTTTTCAATATGATCAATATAGGTATTGTGGATGACCACCAATTATTTCTTGATGGCATTAATTCGATATTATCAGCAGAGGAAAACTACAATATTATCTTTACTGCTGATAATGCAAAAAAGGCATTACAACAGTTTCGGAACCATTACATAGATATTTTGATCACAGATATCTCTATGCCGGAAGTAAATGGACTTGAGCTCATACATAGGGTAAGAAAAGAATTTCCAAATATTAAAATAATTGTAATGAGCAGTTTCCAAGATATGGGTAACAGAGAATCTATAGATGCTTATTTACTTAAAAATACACCTAAAGAAAGGTTAATAGAGGTCATAAATAATATTTACAATAAAAATGAAAGTTATTTTTATTCTAACAAAATTGATTTTCAAGATATCTTAATTAAAAAAAATATTTTAAGCTCGCGGGAAAAAGAAATAGTTACAGCTATTAGCAAAGGGTATTCTAGTTCAGAAATTTCTAAAATTCTTTTTATAAGTGTTAATACTGTAGAAACACACCGAAAAAATATTTTTTTCAAATTAAATGTTACGAATACAGCGCAATTAATATCTCTTGCTATGAAATTAGGAATTATTGATTATTAAGGTTAGAAAATTTAGAACAAAAAAGGCTTCCCAAATTGGGAAGCCTTCTATTTTTAAGAAAAACTATAATTAGTTTTTGATCACTTTTTGAGCTACTTTTTCTCCGTTTACAGAACCTGTAACGATGTAAACACCTTTAGCAAGAGAAGCAACGTTCAAAGTAGAACCTTCTGTTACTTTAGCAGCTTTAACAACTTGTCCAGCAGCGTTTATGATTTGAATATCAGCAGTTTTAGCGAAAGCGATAGTTTCTCCAACTACAGTGTTTCTAACTAAGCTGAATTTTGACTTAGATAAATCTGAAACAGCCATTGTGCCTTTCTCATATGCCATGATATCATCAAAAGAAGCTGTTCCTCCATTGTAAACTCTGAAAGCAACATCTAAGCTAACTGCACCAGTTCCAGCAGGCATCTCTACAGTCTTTTGAGTCCATACTGAAGCAGATGGTAAATATCCATTATTAGTTCTGAATGGATCTTCTTCAGTAGTAGCAGTAGTATATACAGCACCATTTGCAGCATTTTTATACACAGACCAAAGTCTTGAATCTGTATCATCACCTGAAGATTTGTACCAGAAAGAGATTACATATGTTTTCCCTTCCGTTACCGGAACGTTTTGATAAAAACCTGTTGTTGCAGTTGCAGCATTATAAACTGCACTGTTGTTACCTGTGTGAGCACCTGTTGTAGCAATAGTTGGAGCAGTGTAAGATGCTGTTGTTCCAGCAGCCCAAGGAGCTAAACCAGCTTCAAAGCTAGGGTTTACTGTTAAATTTTGAGCTGATACTAAAGAAACAGCAGCAATACTTAAAATTGTAAAGATTTTTTTCATTTTATTAAAGTTTAAAAAATTGTTTTTAATATTATTTAAAGGGATGCTAAGTTAATAAAAAAATGTATTCCGCAAAATTTTGTTTGTTTTTTAACATTTTCGCATTAGTAAGTTCAGTTTTAATCGATGTTGTAGAATTTCGATGAGCTAAAATTAGCTTATTAACATCTTCTTAAAAATCCCCTTAATTGTTGGCACAAAAGTAAACATATTAAAAGAACTATATGTTAATACTGTTTTAAATCATCAAATAATCCAGTATTATGGGATGCTGGATTAAATAAAAAATAAGAAGAAAAATAGTTATTTTTTAATTACTTTCTGAGAAACAACCTGCCCCTCGACCAAACCTGTCACTACGTAAATTCCTTTAGGCAAAACAGAAATATCTAATCTAGAATTCTCATTAACCTCAGCAGTTTTTACAATCTGACCAGCTGTATTGTAAATTGATATTTTTGCAGAAGTTCCAAAAATCAACTCATTTGATACAATTGTGGTCTTAACCAAGTTAGCTTTTCCTTTTGTAGCATCTATGACAGCCATTGTAGGTGCAAAAAATTTAACATCATCAAGATAAAGTCTGGAGGTTGCAGTAGGAGCGGTCGTATAAGTCAATTCAAATTTGAACCTTAGACCTCCAGTTGCAGACGACGGCACATTATAAGTATATTCTGCTTTTGTAGCTGTCAAAGTAAAAGTTTGTGGATTTAACCAGGTTGTTCCATTATTTGCAGAATAAGATACGATCACATTAATACCATTAGTATTAGCTGCGTTAAATGTCACTTTTTCCACACCCGTAGTATTGAAATTAGTATAAGTATAACCTTTGCTGTTTGTTGCGCTAGTGTACCATCTCATCTGCATTGATTGGTTCCCTGTCAGTGGAGAAGTTGTAGAAGGTGTTCCGTAGAACGTTCCCCATTGTTTCCCTGTGGCACCACTAAATGTAACTGTTGTATTGTTGTAAACGTTGTCTGATGCAAAACTCTCACTGGATTCAAATCCTGTAGAATAGATTTGTGCATTGATTGTTGCAGTTAAAACAACTGCTGCTAATAAAGAATAGAACTTTTTCATAATTAGTATGTATTAAAGATTTTGTTTTTGACAAATCTATCATGACTCTCCCTATTCTGTATTGACTAAATATTAATAATAGAATAATAATCAATAACTTAAAATTAAATTCCCATTCATCTTTATTAAAACTGAATTAACAAAAAACGCTACCAAAAATGGTAGCGCAATATAGTTTATTAGATAAATTAAGATTATTTCTTAATTACTTTTTGAGAAACCGCTTGTCCGTTTACAAGACCCGTTACTACATAAGTTCCTTTTGGCAAAGCAGAAACATCTAATCTAGAGTTTTCAGCAACCTCAGCCGTTTTTACAACTTGACCAGCAGTGTTATAAACTGATACTTTTGCAGAAGCACCGAAGATTAATTCATTTGCTACGATTGTATTTTTCACCAAGTTAGCTTTTCCTTTTGTAGTATCTCCTACTGCCATAGTTTCTGTTGTTCCAACTAACTTAACATCATCTAATCTAAATTGACCTGTGATTGTGTTAGTAAATCTAATCTTAAGAGATGGAACAGCAGGAATAGTTCCTGAAGCTGTAATCAATGCCCATACGTTAGAAGATCCACCTCCAGTAGCTCTAGAATAAGTTAGTGGTGTCCAAGTTGTACCATCTTCACTTACTTCTACCGTAAGTTCATTACTTGATGCATTAGTAGACTTCAAATGCCCAAAACTCAGTACAAGGTTTGTATAACCAGTTGTATTAATACCACTTATTACAAAGTTAGTGCCTGCTGTACCAGCAAAGAAAATGTTCCCACCTCCAGAAGCTCCAGCATACCCTGTAGACACAGTTGTAACTCTTACATCAGCTGAACCAGAATATGTTACTCCTGAATTTTGAAATGTGTTTGCTGAAATAGCAGTTGTAGCAGATGGCGTACCCATGTTTTCAGAATAAACCGTTGTTTGTGCTTGAAGATTTACAGCAACAACTGCTGCTGCCAATAAAGAATAGAATTTTTTCATAATATAAAGTTTAAAAATTGTTATTAATCCTGTCCGTTTTTACGAGTGCCAAATATAAAATTTTAATCTCAAGTATAATTTTATATCCCCTGTTTCCGTTTTAAATAATTGTTAATTCGCTGTAAAGCCTATTATTAGTACATTTACACATCACAAGAAAAGGGTGTCGAAGATAAATAAAATTTTTCTAATAATCTGTACTTTTTCTGCACTAATTTCGGTTAATGCACAGATTTTCAATTGGAAAAATCCTAATATCCCTCAGGATTCCCTTAAAAAAGACAGTATTCTGATTTCTAAAATCAATCAGGATTTTTTTACCAAAGACACGCTCGACTTCATCAAAAAACAAAATCGCGTGATTTATGATGAAGAAGTGCTCGTTAAAAATGACAAGAAAAGAATCCTTGGAGAACTCAATTCCAAAGGCTCCATTATCAGAGGAATTACTTTTGGGAATAACCAAGGTTCATCGGTTCAAAGTTCTATGGATATGCAAATTTCAGGTAAATTGAGTCCCGATGTTTCGATTTTAGCTTCCATTTCAGACCATAATCTTCCGGTTCAAGCTGATGGTTATACGCAGACTTTGCAGGAATTTGATAAGATTTACCTTCAGCTGAACGTCAAAAATCACAGTATCATCAGAGCCGGACATCTTGACCTTAATGATGAAACGACTTATTTCGGACGTTATCAAAGACGAAGTATGGGATTGCAGTTTCTCACGAATTTGGAAAAGAATGGTAACAAAACTTCAGTTGATGTTTCCGGAGGTGTTGCCCGAAGTGAATTTTTCAGAATGCGTTTTCAAGGTATTGAAGGGAATCAAGGACCTTATCGATTGACGGGAAAAAATGGCGAATTATTCATCACAATCATTTCTGGTTCAGAGCAGGTTTATATTGATGGAATATTGATGAAACGTGGCGAAAATCAGGATTACATTATTAATTACAACACCGGAGAAATCACCTTCACGAGTTTCCGGCCGATTTATTCTCAGAACTTCATCAATGTATCTTATAATTATACCAATCGAAATTACACTAGATTCTTAATCACCGGTAACATCAAACATCAACGTGAAAAGTTCAAAGCGGGATTCAGTTGGTTTATGGAGAATGATAATAAAAATGCGCCGCTTTCCCTGAACCTTAGCGAGGAAGACCAGCAAACTTTAGTCAATGCGGGGAACAATGCGGACGCAATGTACTCGCCATCGGGTGTAGAAACAGAATATGACGTCAACAAAATTCTCTACAAAAAGATATTCGACACCAATTCTTTTCATTACGAGTTTTCTACCGACCAGACTCAGGTTTTGTATCAGGTTTCATTCACTTATTTCGGAAGCGGGAAAGGAGATTATCAGCTGCAGCAATCCACCAATAACGGGCGAGTTTTCCAATATGTAGGAACCGGTTTGGGGGATTATATGGCGGTCCGAAAATTGCCAGCGCCGGAGAAATCACAAGTTTACTCAGCCAACTTCGAATATGCTTTGAGCGAAGGCGTTATCGGAACAGATGTTTCAATGAGCAATTATGACATCAATATGTTTTCGTCCAAGGATAATGATAAAAACCTCGGTTATGCAGCAAGAATTTATGCAAACAAGACATTCCGAAAAAATACTTGGACAGGAACGCCAATGTTGGAATATCAAGTCATCCAAAAGAACTTCCATATTTTAGATAGAATTAACAATGTTGATTTCTGGAGAGATTTTAACTTGACAAATGAATTCAGCCAGATTACTCAGAACAGATTTATTTTCTCTTTTTTAAATGACTTTAACAAAACTTCAAAAATCAATTATAAACTGAATTATCTTGAAGAAACCGATACTTACAAAGGAATCAAAAACGATATCGACGCCATTTGGAAAATTGGTAAATTCAATAATCTCGCAGCAATCTCTTATCTCGACACCAAATCGACTGACCTTAACACAACTTTCATCCGCGGAGCAGTCTCTACAGAATTGGCAGGTAAAAAAGGAAGCTGGATGTTGGGCGGTTCTATGGAACACAACGAGAAAAAATATAACGCCACGCAATTGTTAGATGTAACTAGCTTCAGTTGGAAAGAGGTTTTCATTCAGAAAAAAATTGCTGATTCTGCACGAACCAAATTATTGACTAAGGTTTATCTTCGAAGTAATGATTCGGTTCAGGATAATCGTCTTCAGAAGATGAATAATATTTTGGGATTGATGGCGGAAAGCCAAATCATCAAAACTGAAAAAACACAACTATCCACTTTGGTCCATTACAGGAAGTTCTATTATGAAAATCAGACTTTGGCGAATGACCAGAATCAGGATTTTGTAGTGGGAAATATTTTATACAATCAACAACTGTTCAAAAACGGAATGCGCCTGCAGCTTTTCTACGAACTAGGCAACGGTCAGGAGGCTCAGCGTGAGTTCCAATACATCAAAGTGACCGATGGACAAGGCGTTTATAAATGGACAGATTATAACAATGATGGTGTTCAGCAATTAGACGAGTTCGAAGTGGCAGAATATGCAGATTTGGCACAATACATCAGAGTTTACACTAATAGCGTTAACTATCTCGCATCAAACAAAAACAAATTACAAGTCGCTTTATTCGTCAATCCATCAGTAATCATCAGTTCTGAAAATGCTTTTCTGAAGCGTTGGAATTTCAATTTGTCTTTACTTTCCCAAAATTCTTATATGAAAGGCAGCAAGGTTTTGGTGTGGAATCCATTCGAAAAACAAGCAGACCAATTGCTGAGAACTCAGAATATTTTGGCTTCGGCTTTATTTAATTCCAATGATAAATCCGGCTGGAACGGAAGTTATCGATACACCGATAATGATAATTTGGTTAATGCCAATTACAGTAACGAAGCACACGGACAAAAATCTCATTTTCTGAACGTCGGCTATTCTTTTTCCAAGACTTTCCGTACAGATTGGGAGAATACCTTGCAAAATGTAACCAACAGTTCTCAGGTTTATGCGTCCCGAAATTATCTTCTTCAAAACTGGGAAACCAAACCAAAAGGAACTTATAAGCTAACCGAAACTTTGCAAACCGAATTATCCGGCGCGCTTCGTCAGAAAAAAAGAAACGACGGCGATGAACTTTTGAAAACTTACGAAATCTCCGGAACTTTGCAGTGGGAAAAAGCAAAAACTTCTGTAAGAGCCAATTTTTCTTTCATTAATAATGATTTTACAGGAAACAGTTTCAGCATCGTTGGGAATCAAATGTTAGAAGGTCTGAAAGCTGGAAAAAACCAAGTTTGGACTTTATATATCCAACAAGCAATTAATTCCTTTATCCAACTTAATGTCAATTATGAAGGCAGAAACTCCGGTGATAGAACCATCCATATCGGAAGTATGCAAATCCGTGCAAGCTTTTAAAAAGTGATGAGTTATAAGTTATGAATTATGAGTTTTCAAATGCATTCATAATTCATAACTCATAATTAATAACTAAACTTCGTTTCTGCTCCACTCGCTCCAGCTTCCAACATACAAATTTGGAATATCAAAACCAGCATAATCCAGAGCTAAAAGAGAATGACAAGCCGTCACGCCACTTCCACAATGGAACGTGATTTTATTCTTGACATGATTCTCAAATAATTCGGAATAAATGTTTCTGAGAACTTCCGGAGATTTGAACAAACCGTTTTCGTCTAGATTATCAATAAAAGGAAAATTCTGGGCATTTGGGATATGTCCTGCAACCAAATCAATTGGCTCTGTAATGCCTTTATAGCGCTGAGATTCTCTCACATCAACAATTACGGAACCCGAATCTTGTGTTGCAAATTTCACGTCATCAATCCAAATTTGTGGCAATTGCCAATCCTTGTAATCGGAAACATATTCGGTTTCGGAATAAAAATCATCAACAGAACTTAATGGGTAATTTTGATTTTCCGCAAATTGCAAGCCGCCATTCAGAACCTGAACATTCTTGTGTCCAACCGCTCGCAACATCCACCAAAATCTCGCAGCCGCATTGGCTCCATTTTTATCATCATAAATTGCAACGTGGGAATTTTTATCAATTCCTAATTTACCTAAAGTTTTAATAAAATCTTCAAATTTCGGAAGCGGATGTCTTCCTCCGTTTTTAGGATTATCAATTTCTGCCAAATCAGAATTCAAATCAACGAAAACTGCATTCTTAAGATGTTTTTTAAGATATTCATCTTTTGCATTGGAACCAGTTCTGACATCAAAAATTCTGAGATTAGAATTTCCAGATATATTGATTAGTTCATCAACTTCTATTATGGGCGACAGATTTTGCATATTATGATATTTTTAAAAAATTTATTGGAATTCTTTTTGATTCTCAATCCCAAATTTAATTAGATTTGCGAATCAAGAAAAGTAAAAATGAAACTATGACAGAAAAAATTCTCATCACCGGCGCACTAGGTCAAATCGGAACGGAACTAACCGTTAGATTATCAGAAATTTATGGTAAAGAAAACGTTATTGCTTCTGGTCTGGACAAGTGGAAAGAAGGCATTACCGAAGCCGGTTATTACGAAAGACTGGATGTGACTAATTTTCAAGCCGTTACAGACGTCATCAAAGAACACAATATTACTACAGTTTATCATTTAGCATCGCTTTTATCCGGTACTTCAGAAAAACAACCACTTTTTGCGTGGAAGCTGAATCTTGATCCGTTAATCCACCTTTGCGAATTAGCAAAAGAAGGAACATTAAAAAAGATTTTCTGGCCAAGTTCTATTGCTGTTTTCGGTAAAGGAATCCCTAAAGAAAATGTAGGGCAAGAAGTTGTTTTGAACCCAACAACTGTTTACGGAATCTCAAAAATGGCAGGCGAAAAATGGTGCGAATATTATTTCGAAAAATACGGAGTCGATATCAGAAGCATCCGATATCCCGGGTTGATTTCCTGGAAAGCACCAGCAGGTGGAGGTACCACAGATTACGCTGTTGAGATATTTTATGAAGCTGTAGAAAAAGGAAAATATACGAGTTTCATCAGTGAAAACACAGCGATGCCAATGTTATACATGGACGACGCTATTGACGCAACAATCAAGCTGATGACAGCTCCAAAAGAACAGGTGAAAATTCGTTATTCTTACAACCTAGGAGGGATGAGTTTTACGCCAAAAGAATTGGCTGAAGAAATAAAAAAAACAATGCCGGATTTTGAGATAAAATATGAGCCGGATTTCCGTCAGGCAATTGCCGATTCCTGGCCAGCCAGCATAGATGATTCTGCTGCAAAACAAGATTGGGGACTAGATTATAAATTTGATATTTCATCAATGTCAATAGATATGATAAATAACTTGAAAAAGAAATTAGGCAAATAGCTAAATTTCAATAATTAATTTAAGTCAATTACAGTTTAACATTTGATTTTAAATTAATTATCAATAAAATATAAATTTTGGTTTAAGTGGTTTTATTAACTTTCAACATATCAATTTCCGAAAATAAAGTATTACGCAATAAAAATATTTCGGAAACTGAATTGATTACATCTATTGAAGATAAAGCAGAAATTATTCTGCTTTTGTTAGAACTTCACGAGTTCAAAGCAACATTTTTCGTTGAGGTTTCTATTGTTGATAAGCTTCAAAAATTACTAAAAAAGATATCGTTTTCAGGACACGAAATAGCGTTTTACAATGTCAATTCTACAGTTAAAATTATAGAAGAAACCAAGCAAAATTTAGAGCAATTTTTGGAAAAACCAGTTCGCGGTTTGAGACAAAAACACCATCAAATTTCGTACTCAGAAATCAAGAATTTGGACTTCAATTATGTTTCGAATATCGAAGAATCCAAGCTCAATTTTCTATGGCGAAAACTAACTTTAAAAACTCATATTCACATCGAAAATGATTTAACTATAGTGCCGGAAAGTCAGTCGCCTTACTCTCAACTTCCGTTCAATGATTATGTCTTTCAAGTCACACCAATGAAATATTATGAGAGTATGCTTTTGGAGAGTTTGAAGAATAATGAGTATGTGATGATTTATGTCAATGCCTGGCAATTTTTCAACCGAAATGAGTCACCTTTTGACTTGCCTTTTTACAAGAAGATCAACACCGGTCGCACATTTGAAGACCGTCTTGAGCAGCTATTTCAATTCATCGATGAGAATGAAATAGCTGTATCGAGAATGAAGGACTATTTGTTTTAAGCTTAAAAAGTATTTATTTTCAATTTTAAGATTCAGTAAATAATAAAATAAATTTTTGAATAATTGATAATATTATTAAAGCAAAGTTAGAGTACAGAAAGTGTACAGCAACCTTACGGAACCCATACAGAAAAGCCTGTTATCATTCTATTGATAAACAGGCTTTTTTATTATCAAAAAGAGAATTAATAAATTAACTCAACTCAAATACAGTAATCTCTGGCAACACTCCTACCCTACCAGGATAACCAATTACACCAAAACCCCGATTAACATAAAGATATTTATCGCCGGTTTGGTATAAGTCTGCCCATTTAGGATACTTGAATTTCACAGGCGACCATTTGAAGTTTTTCAAGTCGATTCCGAACTGCATTCCGTGCGTGTGCCCGGAAAGCGTTAATTGAACGTCTTTTGGGTGATTTCTCACTACAGCATCAAAATGTGACGGATCGTGAGACATGAGGATTTTACATGCTTCTACAGGAACATCTTGCGTCGCTCTATCCAAATCTCCAAACTGTGGAAACGGTGGAATTCCCCAATTCTCAACTCCTAAAATATATAATTTTTCGCCGTTTCTTTCTATGATTCTATTTTCATTTCGGAGCATTTGGAAACCAGCTTTTTTTTCATATTCAACCAAAAGTGGAATATTATTTCTTCTTTCTTCTTCATTTTTCCATTCGCCGTATTCGCCGTAATCGTGATTTCCTAAAACTGCGAACTTCCCGTCCTTACCTTTAATCTGAGAAAACAAATCAATAAAAGGAACGAATTCATCTGCATAATTATTAACCATATCTCCGGTAAAAAGCACCAAATCTGCATTTTGCTCATTAATCAAATCGATAGCGTGCTGTAATTTCTTCGGATTCTGGAAACTCCCACTGTGAACATCAGAAATCTGAACGATTTTATAACCTTTGAAACTCGCTGGTAAGTTTTTGAGTTTAAGCCTTACAATTCTTGCTTTGTGACGGTATTTCCCGAAGATAATTCCATCCAAAACCATTCCCGCCAGAACCGCACCTGAACCTAGTCCAACCAAGCTGATAAACTTCCTCCTTGACGGATAAATGTGGTTATCTGTCGCTACATAATTGTAACCGAAATTCAGAAGCCTGATGATATCTTCAATCAAAAGAAAAATAGCGACCAAAATCTTAGGCAGAACAAAAATCAGGATAACTGAAAAGACGATTTGGAAATTCAGATATTTGTGAGAAGCCCTGTTAAATGTTACAACAGAATAAATCAGAAAAGTATAAATGAGAATCGTAGGAATCCAATAGATAAGCCTTGCATTCTGGTTTGTATAAACTGTTTTAAAGGCTTGATAAACATAAATTTCCAGCACTAAAAAAACTCCTAGAAGAAATAAAATATTCTTTTGCATACTATGATATAAAAAAACAAAAGGAATAAAAAATCATTCCTTTTGCATTATAAACGTTTAAAATTGAATTTTACTTTAATTCAAAATGATTTATCTTAAATTTTCCCTTCCGGAAACTTGTAAACAACACAATTGATGTTCATCCCTGCACCAACAGATGTAAACAAAATATGAGAACCTGGCGTGAATTTCTGACCTTCCATTTTCCCTTTTCGGATTAAATCAAACAAAGTAGGAACTGTTGCAACTGAAGAATTCCCTAATTCCTGAATCGTCATCGGAGAAATTGCATGATCATATTCTTTTTGTCCGTATAATTTGAAAAGTCTGCCAATCATCGCATAATCCATCTTTGCATTAGCCTGGTGAATCAAGACTTTGCTGATATCGGAAATATCGAGATTCGCTTTTTCAATCGTTGCTTTTATGGCATCAGGAACATTTTTCAGAGCGTATTCGTAGATTTTACGACCTCTCATTCTGATGTATAATTTGCTTTGGTCGTGTTCCAAATTCAAAGAAGGTGCATTTTCTAAAAAGCAAAGCTCTTCACCATTATCACAAAGTGTATTATCTGCAATCACACCAACAGTAGTATCTTCCGTAGCCGTTACAACAACCGCACCGGCACCATCTGCAAAAATCATTTTGTTTCTGTCATAAGGGTCAGTCACTCTACTCAAAGTTTCTCCTCCAACAACCAAAACAGTCTTAGCTTTCCCAGCTTTTATCATCGTATCAGCAAGAATCAAAGATTCTACCCAACCCGGGCAACCGAAAATCATATCATAATTGACACAATCTCTTCTTTTAATTCCTAATTTACCTTTCAGTCTAGCTGACATCGAAGGCATAAAATTCGGCACACCATCCGTATCTAATTCCCCAAAATTGGTAGCATAGATGATATAATCAATCTCTTCTTTATCAATACCTGCATCTTCTATAGCTTCTAGAGAAGCTCTAAGACCAAGGTCAGAATTAAAATCTTCAGGATTCAGATATCTTCTTCTTTTGATTTCCGTAATATCTACAAACTTCTTGATGATTTCCTCAGTCGGTTTCTCAATCAATTGATTATTATCATCATAGAAAATCGAGTCCTTGAAATGAGAACCTTCTATTACGTTTTCCGGGATATAACTTCCGGAGCCAATGATTACTGTATTAGGCATTGATTTAAAAAAAATTTGAATGCAAAATTACGCAAAAATTAATTTACTGAATTTTATTTCTTTAAGATTTCTTTAAGAAACTTCAATACTTCACTTGATAATTCCTATCCGACACCAGTAAACACTAATAGATTCACACATTTTCATATAATAAATGAATATTAACAATTTCATATAATAAATGAATATTAACAATTTGAAATTCTTTTGGAATTTATAATTTTGACGAATGTTTGAATTCCAAACCATAAAGAAACCGATTGAAGATATTTTGCTCAAAGAAAAAGGAAGCAAATTCATTGGTTTTGCTTATCCCGCTAATTCTGAATCTGATATCAAAGATTCATTAAATCACTTAAAATCAATTCATCCAAAAGCAACACATCATTGCTATGCTTATAGATTAGGAATTAATGGTGAAAATTATCGCGCAAATGATGATGGCGAACCTTCAGGAAGTGCAGGATTACCAATTTACAACCAGCTTCTCGCGCATCAAATCACGAATATCTTAGTAGTTGTGATAAGATATTATGGAGGAACCAAATTAGGCGTTGGCGGATTAGTAAAAGCTTACAAAGAATCAGCGAAATATACTTTGGAACAAGCCGAAATCATCACCAAAGAATTAGAATCGAAAATCGAACTAAAATTCAAATTCTCGCAACAAAACCAGATTTTCACTTTGCTTAATAAATATGATGCGAAAATTCTTGACTTCGATGCTCAGGAAATTTGTATCATCCAGGCCAATATCAAAAACTCCAAAAAAGAAAGCATCTCAGACGAGTTGTCCGAGATGCTTTTGGAATTTAATTTTTCATAACTTTTATCTTCTGTTCCCTAATAACATCGATGCGAAATAAAGCAGTTGCGCCAGAGAACCAAGCGCCGCAACAACATAGGTTCTGGCCGCCCATTTCAAAGAATCCTCTGCACCTTCATATTCTTCTGCTGTTACCGTTCCTGTAGATTTCAACCATTGCAAAGCGCGATTACTAGCGTCATACTCCACCGGTAATGTTATAAAGGCAAACAAGGTTGTCACTGCAAACAATATTACACCAATTGCTAAAACGGTTGTACTTCCGTTTGGATTATCAATACTTCTAGTCGCTGCCATTATGGCAATACCGGCAAACAAAACAAACTGTAAAAGATTAGAGCTGATATTGACAATCGGAACCATTTTCGACCTCAATTGTAACATAGAATAACCAACTGCGTGTTGTACAGCGTGCCCGCACTCATGCGCTGCAACTGCTGCAGCTGCCGCATTTCTTTGCATGTAAACCGCTTCCGAAAGATTCACTGTTTTATTTTCAGGATTATAATGATCAGACAAATGTCCTGGAACAGAAACTACCTGAACATCGGTAATCCCATTATCTCTCAACATTTTTTCCGCAACTTCTTTTCCAGACATTCCATTCCGTAGATGGACTTTGGAGTAATATTCGAACTTCGATTTTAGTCTAGAAGAAACAATCCAGCTAAACAACATAGAAATCCCAATAATTAAATAATAACCAGTCATTTTTAATAAAATTTACATTAAAATAAGTCTATGATTTTTGAGTAAAAATTATGCCAAAGCATTGCACATTTTACCTTAAAAACTATCTTTGTCTTATTGATAAGCAAGAATATGGAAAACATCATTATAAAGCAAGTGGTTACGGAAAGTGATTTGATAAAATTCATAAAATTCCCGATGGAATTATACAAGAATAACCCGAATTTTGTCCCACCTTTAATCAACGATGAAAAAGACATTTGGAATAAGGATGAAAATCCTGCGTTGCTGTATTCTCAGGCGAAACAATTTTTAGCTTATAAAAATGACAAAATCGTCGGCAGAATTGCTGTTATGATTAATAATAAGGAAGCTCAGGAATTGGGAATCAAGAAAGTGAGATTCGGATGGATTGATTTTATTGATGACGAAGAAGTTTCTAAAGCCTTGATTAATGAAGCGATTAAATACGCCAAAGAAAATCAAATCGATAAAATCGAAGGTCCAATGGGATTTACGAATCTTGATAAGGCCGGAATGTTGATTTTCGGTTTTGATAAGTTAGCAACAATGATTGGAATTTACAACTTCGAATATTATCCGAAACATTTGGAGAAATTAGGCTTGGTTAAGGAAAAAGAGTGGGTAGAATTTGAATTGCAATTCCCTGACGTTTTACCAGAAAAAATAGAGAAATTCAGTGCTTTGATTGCTCAGAAATACAAATTGAGAACTTTAAAGTTTAATAATAAAAAAGAGATTCTTCCTTATGTAGAACCGATGTTTAAGCTTTTGGATGAAACTTACAAATCACTTTCAACTTACACACCAATTTCGGACGAGCAAATCAAATCTTACAAAGAGAAATACTTCAGTTTTATTGATAAAGATTATATCACTTGTGTTGCGGACGAGAATGATAATCTGGTGGCTTTTGCGATTACAATGCCTTCTTATTCCAAAGCTTTGCAGAAGGCCAACGGAAAGCTTTTCCCTTTTGCTTGGTGGCATTTTTTACAAGCCGGAAAGAAAAACGACAGAGCAAATTTTTATCTGATAGGAATTCATCCTGAATACCAAAGACGTGGCGTCACATCTATGATTTTCAAATCAATCCAGATGAATCTTAAAAGTAAAGGCATTAAATTTCTTGAAACCAATCCAGAGTTAGAGGAAAACAAAAACGTACAAGTTCTTTGGCAGGATTATCATCCCATGCATCATAAAAGCAGAAGAACCTACTCTTTGAACATCAATGATTAATTTAGTTAAACAATTGTTTAACTAAATTATATTTCAACTTAGATTTCTGACCTTTAAAATCCAATTCAATTGAAAAAGCAACTTTACATATACGCAGGTCTTATCATTTTGTTTGTAGCTTACAATTTCTACAAGCCAGTTAAAGATGACAGATTGGATGCTATCATCAACATCTTGTTTGCCAGCGTATTGTTTCTGTACATCGCTTATATTGCTTATCTTGTTCTCAAGAAGATAAGTAAGAAAGACTAATTAGTCCTTATTTATAACTGTTCTAAATTTACAAAAACAGACTTTTGTCTGCTCTTCCGAAGGCGGATAATTTAATATATTAAATCTTTATTTAGTATTTTTGCATAGTTAAATTTAGACTTTATGAATTTACCTGAAAATTATATTCCAATACTCATTCAAGCAGGAGTTGGATTAGGCTTTGTTATCATTTCTTTGTTGGGTGCTCATTTCTTGGGACCGCAGCAGAAGAAAGGTAATTCTACCAAAAATTCAAGTTGGGAATGCGGTATTCCTGTTGAGGGAAACGCTAGGACACCTTTTTCCATCAAATATTTCTTAACTGCTGTATTGTTTGTATTATTCGATATAGAAATCGTATTTTTTTATCCTTATGCTGTTAACTTCAGAGAATTTGGGATGGAAGGCTTTTTAGCTGTACTTATGTTTGTTGCTATTTTCTTTGTCGCTTTTTTCTACGTTTGGAAAAGAGGTGCTTTGGATTGGGACAAATAAATTAATTTAATTATGTTTTGGATTTAAAATTGAATCAATTAAAGTCTAAAATTTAAAATCTAGAAAAAATGTCAGATAATAAACCAGTAATAAAAACAGATGCGCCCGCTCCTCCAGGATTTGAAGGGGAAGGATTCTTTGCAACGCAATTGAGCAGTGTTATCGGGATGGCAAGAAAGTTCTCACTTTGGCCGTTACCATTCGCTACTTCTTGTTGTGGAATCGAGTTTATGGCTACATTGAATCCAACATACGATGCTTCAAGATTTGGAATGGAAAGAAACTCTTTCTCGCCAAGACAAGCAGATATGTTGATGGTTTGCGGAACTATTTCTAAGAAATTAGGTCCGGTTTTGAAAGAAGTTTACACCCAGATGGCTGAGCCAAAATGGGTTGTTGCTGTTGGAGCTTGTGCTTCAAGCGGAGGTATTTTCGATACTTATTCAGTTCTTCAAGGGATTGATAAAATCATTCCTGTTGACGTGTACGTTCCGGGTTGTCCGCCAAGACCAGAACAAATCATAGAAGGTGTAATGCAGGTTCAGGCTTTGGCAGAAAGCGAAAGCATCAGAAGAAGAGATATGCCGGAATATCAACATTTATTAGATTCTTACAACATCGACAACTAAGGAACAATGACGAACGAATTTGTATTAGAAGCCATCACGAGAGAATTCCCTGAGTCTGTAGTTTCGAGTTCAGAACCTTATGGAATGCTGACGATTGAAATCAAAAAAGATGACATCAAGAAAGTGATTCATTATTTGAAAGATTCAACTTTGGAATTTAATTTCCTGACGGATATCTGTGGAATCCATTATCCTGAGACGCCTGAAAAAGAAATCGGTGTCGTTTATCATTTGCATAATTTGATGGCTAATGTCAGATTGCGTCTTAAGATTTTTATGACGAGAGAAAACATAGAAGTAGATTCTTTAACCGAATTATTCGCAGGTGCCAACTGGATGGAAAGAGAAACTTTTGACTTTTATGGAATTAAATTCAAGGGGCATCCTGATTTGAGACCAATCCTTAATATGGAAGACCTTGGATATCATCCAATGCTGAAGGAATATCGTTTGGAGGACGGGACAAGAACTGACAAGAACGATGCAATGTTCGGAAGATAAGATAAATATAAATGATAAATGATGAGAGATAAATGATTATCGATTATCAAATATCAATTATCAATTATAATGAATATGAAAGACAACTCATTATCTAATATACTTAACCAATACGACAGCAAGGAACAAATCGACGGACAATTGTACACGTTGAATTTGGGACCTACCCACCCTGCAACACATGGGATTTTCCAGAACGTTCTTACAATGGACGGAGAAAGGATTCTTCACGCTGAGCAGACTGTTGGTTATATCCACAGAGCTTTTGAGAAAATTTCTGAAAGAAGAAATTTCGCTCAGATTACAACGCTTACCGACCGTATGAATTACTGTTCTGCGCCTATCAATAATATCGGTTGGCATATGACAGTGGAAAAATTAATTGGTGTCAAAGTTCCAAAACGCGTCGATTATATGCGTGTGATTTTGATGGAATTAGCAAGAATCGGAGACCACTTGATTTGTAACGGTGTAACCGGAATGGATGCCGGAGCGATTACAGGATTGACATATATGTTCATAGAAAGAGAGCGTATTTACGATATGTATGAGCAAATCTGTGGGGCAAGGATGACGACCAATATGGGAAGAATCGGAGGTTTTGAAAGAGATTTCACGCCAAAATTCCACGAGTTATTGAAAGATTTCTTAAAAACTTTCCCACCAAGATTCCAGGAATTTTGTAATCTTTTGGAGAGAAACAGAATCTTTATGGACAGAACGATTGGCGCAGGAGCCATCTCGGCAGAGAGAGCTTTGAGTTACGGTTTCACAGGTCCAAATCTACGTGCAGCTGGTGTTGATTATGATGTAAGAGTTGCGCAACCTTATTCTTCTTATGAAGATTTTGATTTCATCATTCCTGTTGGAACTGCTGGAGATACTTACGACCGTTTTATGGTTCGTCAGCAAGAAGTTTGGGAATCAATTAAAATTATAAAACAAGCTTACGAAAACCTTCCTGAAGGTCCTTTCCACGCAGATGTTCCAGAGTTTTATCTCCCGGAAAAAGCAGACGTTTATCAAAAAATGGAAGCTTTGATCTACCATTTCAAGATTGTAATGGGAGAAACGGATGTTCCTAAAGGCGAAGTTTACCACGCTGTTGAAGGTGGAAACGGAGAATTAGGTTTCTATCTTGTGAGCGATGGCGGAAGAAGTCCATACAGACTACACTTCAGAAGACCTTGTTTCATCTACTATCAGGCGTATCCTGAGATGATTACTGGCTCTGTAATTTCTGATGCGATTGTAACGATGTGTAGTATGAATATTATTGCGGGAGAATTAGACGCATAAATGAAATTATAAATTTTAGATTATGAATTATAAATTAATCTAAGATTGTTAATAATAAATAATTATAAAATTGATAAGATTTTCAGACCTTGATTTTTTATCTAAAATCTAGAATCTGAAATCTAAAATCTTTAAATATGAGCGAAACAATTGCTTTTAAACCTGAGAGTTTAGCACAGGTTCATAAAATTATCGCAAGATATCCGGAAGGCAGACAAAAATCTGCGTTGATTCCTGTCTTGCACATTGCACAGAAAGAATTCGATGGTTGGTTGGCAGTTCCAGTGATGGATTATGTGGCAGAATTATTGAGTATCACGCCAATCGAAGTATATGAAGTTGCGACTTTCTATACAATGTTCAATATGAAGCCGGTGGGGAAATATGTTTTGGAAGTTTGCAGAACCGGACCTTGTATGTTGAACGGAAGTGATAATATCTTAGACCATATTCGTAAAAAACTGAATATTAAAGATGGAGAAACTTCCGAAGACGGGCTATTCACTTTGAAACCTGCCGAATGTCTTGGAGCTTGTGGATATGCACCAATGATGCAGTTGGGTAAATTCTTTCACGAAAATTTAACAATAGAAAAAGTTGACGAGATTCTTGACCTTTGCAGACAAGGAGCCATCGCTTTAGATTAATATTAAAGAAATGGGTAAAAAACTTTTACTTAAAAATGCACATATAGAGGGAATTCGTTATTTCGAAACTTACCGTAAACACGGAGGTTATGAAGCTGCGGAAAAAGCTCTTAAAATGAAACCTGAAGAAATCCTGGAAGAAGTTAAAACTTCCGGACTTCGTGGTCGTGGTGGCGCTGGTTTCCCTACTGGAATGAAGTGGAGTTTCTTGGCTAAGCCGGAAGGCGTTCCAAGACACTTAGTCGTAAATGCTGACGAATCTGAACCAGGTACTTTCAAAGACAGATATCTGATGGAATTTCTTCCTCATCTTTTGATTGAAGGAATGTTGATTTCATCTTACACTTTAGGTTCTAATACATCCTATATATATATAAGAGGAGAATATTCTTGGATTCCTGATATTTTGGAAGAAGCAATCGAAGAAGCGAAAGCGGCTGGATTTCTTGGAAAAAATATATTAGGAACTGGTTTTGATTTGGAAATCTATGTCCAAAGAGGTGGTGGCGCTTACATCTGCGGTGAAGAAACGGCATTGCTTGAATCTCTTGAAGGCAGAAGAGGAAATCCAAGACTTAAACCACCTTTCCCTGCTGTAAAAGGACTTTGGGAAAGACCAACGGTTGTGAACAATGTTGAATCTATTGCAGCTGTTGTTCCAATCATCGAAATTGGCGGTGCTGAATATGCTAAAATCGGCGTTGGAAGGTCAACAGGAACTAAATTGATTTCTGCCTGCGGTAACATCAAAAAACCAGGCGTTTATGAAATCGATATGACCATTACGGTTGAAGAATTCATTTATTCTGATGAATATTGTGGGGGAATCCCAAATGGTAAAAAGCTGAAAGCTTGTATTCCTGGTGGAAGTTCTGTTCCAATTGTTCCAGCTAATCTTTTATTGAAAACTATCAATGGTGAACCAAGATATATGAATTATGAATCTCTTGCTGACGGTGGTTTTGCTACCGGAACGATGATGGGTTCAGGAGGATTTATTGTTTTGGATGAAGATCAATGTGTGGTAAATCATACAATGACTTTAGCAAGATTCTACAACCACGAGAGCTGTGGTCAATGTACGCCTTGCCGTGAGGGAACGGGTTGGATGTACAAAATCCTGAAAAAAATAGAAAAAGGAGAAGGAAAAATGGAAGACATCGATTTGCTTTGGGACATCCAGAGAAAAATCGAAGGGAATACTATCTGTCCTTTAGGAGATGCTGCTGCCTGGCCGGTTGCTGCTGCTATCAGACACTTCAGAGATGAGTTTGAATGGCATGTGAACAACCCAGAGTTGAGCCAGACTCAAAATTACGGAATTGCCAACTATGCTGACCCAATACCAGCAGTGGCTAACAATTAAGAAAAGAATTTGAGTTTTCAAATTCAATAAAATAATGAAGAAGTTCTTTGAATTAGTTTTTGTATTTTTTGTAGGATTGAATTGTGTTTTTGGGCAAAAAGATTCTTTATTAAGAGATATTGAAGAAGTCAACCCAATTTTATGTTTTGGACAACCTATTAATAAAAGTTTCAAAAAAGGGACAATGTTCGTTTTTTGGGGTTGGAACAGAGCGGGATTCAGCAAGTCTGATATCCGTTTCAAAGGAAATGGTTATGATTTTACTTTGAATAATGTGGTGGCACACGACAGACCATCAGAATTAAGTATGGCGTATATTGACCCGACAAGGCTTTCTATACCTCAGTTTAATTTTAGATTTGCTTATTTCTTAAAGGATAATTTAGCATTAGTCCTGTCACAAGACCATATGAAATATGTGATGGACCAAAATCAGATTGCAAATTTCAGCGGTCATATTTCTGACCCGACATATGCAGGAATGGTTCAGAATGGTCAGGTTAATCTATCGGATGAACAGTTTCTGACGTTCGAACATACAGATGGACTGAATTATGTGAATCTTGGTCTTGAGAAATACAAAAATCTATCAAGCAAAAAGAACTTTGACATCTTTTGGGCTTACGGTGGCGGAATAGGTGCTCTGATGCCGAAAAGTAATGTGAAGTTGTTCGGAAACGAGAGAAGTGACAGATACCATTTAGCAGGATTTGGACTAGATGCAAGAACAAGTATCAACGCTGTTTTTTGGAACCATATAATGGCAAGAGTAGAAGGAAAATTTGGTTATATCAATATGCCGGATATCAAAACTACTCTTAATAATAAACCTGATAAAGCCAGTCAGGACTTTGTATTCTACCAGGTTAATTTTGGTGTTGGATATGTTTTTAATAGAAAATTAAAGAATTAGAATATACATTGAGTTATATTTTAAAATATAAATAGAATTGACAAAAGATTTAGACTAAGATTTATTTGAATCTAAAATCTAAATCTAAAATCTTGAAATATGAGCGAAGAAGTCAAAAAATTTAAAGTTACCATAGACGGACAAACTACCGAAGTTTTGCCTGGCACTTCTATTCTGGAAGCAGCTAGACAAATCGGTGGAAAATCTGTACCTCCTGCAATGTGCTACTACAGCAAATTGGAAACCAGTGGTGGGAGATGTAGAACGTGCCTTGTAGAAGTTTCCAAAGGTTCTGAGGCAGACCCAAGACCAATGCCAAAATTGGTAGCGAGCTGTAGAACTGGTGTTATGGACGGAATGGAAGTGAAAAACTTAACTTCTGAAAAAGCGCAGGAAGGTAGAAAAGCTGTTACAGAATTCCTTTTGGTAAATCACCCATTGGATTGCCCTGTTTGTGACCAAGCTGGAGAATGTCATCTTCAGGATTTGGGTTACGAACACGGAAATCTTGAAACCAGAACAGAATTTGAGAGAAATACTTACGATGCAGACGACATTGGTCCATATATCAAACTGAATATGAACCGTTGTATTCTTTGCGCAAGATGCGTTTTGGCTGCGAATCAATTAACTGAGAAAAGAGAACACGGAATCCTTTACAGAGGTGACCATGCAGAGATTTCAACGATGTTGAACAAAGCTTTGGATAATGATTTCATCGGTAACGTGATTGATGTGTGTCCGGTGGGAGCTTTGACAGACAGAACTGCTAGATTTGCAAGCAGAGTTTGGTTTACGAAGCCTTACAATGCGACTTGTACGTGTACAAAATGTAGCGGAAAAGCTGTACTTTGGATGAAAGGTGATGAAGTGGTAAGAGTAACAGCCAGAAAAGACCAATACGGTGAGGTTGAAGACTGGATTTGCAACGAGTGTCGTTTTGAGAAAAAAGATACTGCACTTTGGAACATCGAAGGACCAAGACATATCGATAGACATTCTGTGATTTCTCTTAATCACTATGAGAAAAAAACAGACAGCTACAATGTTTTGGATAATCCGGAAGCCAAAGAAATTGGTGTAGCAGACGAAAAAGAAATTGAAAAATTAGATAGTTAATAAAAATTTAAACTCAATTTGAACTTTAAATTTTGAACTTATAAAATATGGAATTACTAACTTTTAAAATCATATTAGTATTGGCGCTGTTCCTTTTGGCACTTACTATTGCTGCCTACTCTACTTGGGCAGAAAGAAAAGTGGCGTCGATAATGCAAGACCGTATCGGACCAAACAGAGCGGGACCTTTCGGGCTATTACAACCGTTGGCAGATGGTGGTAAATTTTTCTTCAAAGAAGATTTTACACCTCAAAATGCAGAAAAGTTCCTCTTCATTTTAGGCCCATCTTTGGTAATGTTTATTTCATTGATTACCGGAGCAGTAATTCCTTGGGGAAAAACATTGAATTTCGGAGGTATTTCTTACGATTTACAGGTTGCTAATATCGATGTTGGTGTATTGTTCATCATAGGAATGGCTTCTATCGGAGTTTATGGAATTATGATTGGAGGTTGGGCTTCCAACAACAAATATTCATTATTAGGTGCCATCAGAGCGTCTTCTCAGATGATTTCTTACGAATTGGCAATGGGATTATCATTGTTGTCAATCATTATGATGTCCGGAAGTTTGGATTTAAAATTAATTACAGAAGCACAATCTGCTGGGAAAATTTGGGGATTCATTCCTGCCATTTCCGGAATCAACTGGAATATCCTTTATCAACCTTTAGCTTTCCTGATATTTTTCATTGCTGCAATGGCAGAAACCAACCGTCACCCATTCGATTTACCTGAATGTGAATCTGAATTGGTAACTGGTTATTCTACCGAATATTCGTCAATGAAATTAGGACTGTATATGTTTGGAGAATATGTGAATATGTTTATCTCCAATGCATTTATGGTGGTTCTTTTCTTCGGAGGTTACAATTATCCCGGAATCGATTGGGTAACTCACAACTGGGGAGAGAATATTGCAGGTGTTTTGAGTATCCTAGCTTTCTTAACAAAAACAATCATCGGAATTTTGATCTTTATGTGGATCAGATGGACACTTCCGAGATTCAGATATGACCAATTGATGCACCTTGGATGGAAGACTTTGATTCCTTTAGCTTTGGTGAATCTAATTGCTACAGGTGCTGTGATTTTAGCATTTGGAAATTAAAAAAATTGTCCGAAGCTAGATGATGGAAGTCAGAAGATTGTAATTCGGAAACAATTCAAAATTGAAAATAAAATACGCATAAAGTTTGAAATATCGGACATCCAACTTCCGACTTCAGACCAAAAAAATATAAAAATGAAACTTACTAATAGATCAAAAGTTGTTTCTAACAAAGAAATGACTCTGGGTGAAAAAATCTATTTGCCGGCGATTTTCAAAGGTATGGGAATCACTTTCAAGCACGCTGTAAGAACTGTGTTGAAAGGTGCTCCTGCAGTATATTCTTATCCGGAGGTTCAGAAACCGAGAGCAGAAATCTGGAGAGGACAGCACGTTTTGAAGCGTGATGAAGAAGGTAGAGAGAGATGTACAGCTTGCGGACTTTGTGCAGTGGCTTGTCCTGCAGAAGCGATAACAATGACAGCTGCTGAAAGAACTAAAGACGAGAAACACCTTTACAGAGAAGAGAAATATGCATCGATCTATGAAATCAATATGTTGAGATGCATCTTCTGCGGAATGTGTGAAGAAGCTTGTCCAAAATCTGCTATCTATCTTACAGACAGATTGGTAGATGTAGAACAAAACAGAAATTCTTTCATCTATGGAAAAGAAAAATTGGTCGAAAAAATTAATGCAAGGATTGATATCACAGAGAGACAATCTGAAAAACAAAAAAAGGCAGTAAAATAATGGACCAGATTTTATTTTTTATCGTAGCGTTTATCGCCATTGCAAGTGCTGTTTACTTTGTATTTGCAAGAAATCCTTTATATGCCATTCTTTCTTTGATTGTAACAATGTTCTCTATCGCGGGAATGTACATTCTTCTTAATGCGCAGTTTTTAGGTATTGTTCAAATCATCGTTTACACAGGAGCCATTATGGTTTTGTTTCTTTACATCTTGATGATGTTGAACTTGAACAAAGAAGACGAAAGCAAGAAAGGAAGCCTTCCAAAGTTCATTGGAATTATTTCTGTTTGTATCTTATTTATAGGAATGTTAGGAGCTTACAGAGGTCTTTCTGGAAAAACAACGGTTGCAGACAACATCGACCATTCGGTTGGTTTGACCAAAAATCTGGGAAGATTATTGTTTAACGAATATGTATTGCCATTCGAATTGGCTTCGATTCTGATTTTAGCAGGTATCGTGGGCGCTGTTCTTATCGGTAAAAAAGATTTATAAGATTATGGAAGTGAATACATTTATACAACAGGTTCCTTTAGAATATTTCATTATTCTGAGTACAGTTTTATTTTGCCTTGGTGTTTTGGGAGTTTTGCTTCGTAAAAATGCTATCGTGATTTTGGGATGTGTAGAATTGATGCTTAATTCCGTAAATCTTTTATTGGCAGCATTTTCTGCTTACAAAGGTGATGGTAACGGACAGCTTTTGGTTTTCTTCATTATGGTGGTTGCAGCAGCGGAAGTAGCTGTAGGATTGGCAATTATCGCAATGATGTACAGAAATACCAAATCTGTGGACGTGAGTATTTTTAATAAATTAAGAGGATAATAAAAGGAATGGAAAATTTAGTTTACGCAATTGTACTTTTGCCTTTAGCCGGATTCCTGATTAACGGACTTTTTGGAAAGAATCTTCCGAAAGTTTTTGTTGGAGGATTGGCAACATTAGTAGTTTTCGCTTCATTTGTTATCGCAACCAGTATATTTTTAGGATTCAAAAGTGATAGCGCACCTGTTATCGTAAAAGCTTTTGAATGGTTTAGAGTGGATGGGATTCAGGTTAATTTTGGTTTCCAAGTTGACCAATTATCATTGATGATGGTAATGATTATTACCGGAATTGGGTCATTAATCCACCTCTACTCTATTGGCTATATGAGCCACGACAAAGGATTCTACAAATTCTTTACTTACCTTAACCTTTTTATTTTTTCGATGTTGCTTTTGGTTTTAGGAAGCAATTATCTGATTTTGTTTATCGGTTGGGAAGGTGTAGGACTTTGTTCTTATCTATTGATTGGATTCTGGTACACCAACGAAGATTATGGAAAAGCGGCTAGAAAAGCTTTCATTATGAACCGTATTGGTGACTTGGCATTGTTGATTGGTATTTTCACAATTGCTTCTCAAGTCAACGCAATCGATTATTTGAGCGTCCAGGAGAATGCTTCAAAATTCGCTTTAGACAGCAATATTATTATATTCATCACGGCAAGTTTATTCATTGGAGCAACTGGTAAATCAGCTCAGGTTCCATTATATACTTGGTTACCGGATGCGATGGCTGGACCAACGCCAGTTTCAGCTTTGATTCACGCAGCAACGATGGTAACGGCTGGTATTTACTTAGTAGTAAGAAGTAATTTCTTATTCACTTTAGCGCCAACTGTTCAGGATGGGATTCTATTCATCGGGTTCCTGACAGCTGCATTAGCTGGATTCTATGCACTTCGTCAGAACGATATCAAAAAAGTGCTGGCTTATTCTACAGTTTCACAGCTTGGATTTATGTTCATCGCTTTAGGTTTGGGCGCTTATACAACAGCAATGTTCCACGTAATGACGCACGCTTTCTTCAAAGCTTTGATGTTCTTGGGAGCTGGTTCTGTCATCCACGCAATGAGCAACGAACAAGATATGCGTTTTATGGGCGGACTGAAAAAATATGTTCCAATCACGCACATCACTTTCCTTATCGGAACGTTGGCAATTTCAGGTTTCCCATTACTTTCTGGAATGATTTCTAAAGACGAAATTTTGGTTGCAGCTTATGCGAAAAGTCCAATCTATTGGGTAATGTTATTCGTTTTGGCAGCAACAACCGCAGCATATATGTTCAGATTGTACTATCTGACTTTCCACGGCGAGTTCAGAGGTACAGAAGAACAAAAACATCACTTACACGAGAGTCCATTGAATATGACTTTGCCATTAATCGTTTTGGCTGTCCTTTCAGTTGTTGGAGGTTTTATCAATCTTCCTCACTTCATCGGTCACGGTCATTATGCAAAATTGATGGAATGGCTGAAGCCAGTATTGACGGAGCAAAGTTTCAGCGAAATGGAAGCGACTCTTTCTGGTGTTGATTTTAATACAGAAATGATTCTTCTTGGAGCCACGATTTTAATGTTCTTCAGTGTTTGGTTCATTGTTAAAAACATTTACGTTAATAAGAAAAAAATGGCGCTTCCTGAAGATAAATATACAGGTTGGGAGAAACTGTCTGCTAAAAAATTATTCGTGGATGAGATTTACAATGCAATGATTGTAAGACCTTTCGAAGAAGCTGGAAAAGCAGCTGCAATGTTTGATAAAGCAGTTCTTGACCCGATTGTGAATTTCATTGGATTAGGAGCTGCAGATTCTGGACGTGCGGCGAAACGTCTCCAAAACGGAAATGTAGAAAACTATGTGCTGATTATGTCATTGGCGATAGGAATTGTATTGATTGTTAACTTTATATTGAAATAATAATGTCGTATTTACTATTAACATTATTACTATTACCTCTCGTAGGTTCGGTTTTACTATTTTTCTGGAAGAGTTCTTCCAGTAAATATATTGCATTGGCTTTTGGCTTTGCACAGATGTTCATCGCATTTTATATGTTAGGGAATTTCGATTTCAACCCAACTGTAGATGCACCTTTGCAATACGAAATCACTTATCCTTGGTCAAGCTATATCAAGAGTAGCTTCAACTTCGGGATTGATGGGATGAGTATGCTAATGGTCCTGTTGACCAACATCTTGGTTCCAATCATTACTTTATCATCTTTCAACGAGTCAAAAGGTTACCCTAATTCTTTCTACGCATTGATATTATTGATGCAATTCGGATTGTTGGGTGTTTTCACTTCTTTGGACGGATTGTTATTCTACGTTTTCTGGGAAGTAACATTGATTCCAATCTGGTTAATCGCCGGTCTTTGGGGTCAGGAAGATAAAAGAATCAAATTCACAACCAAGTTCTTTGTTTACACATTTGTAGGATCTTTGTTTATGTTGATTGGATTGATTTACGTTTACAATCATGCAGCATCATTTGCTTTGACAGATTTGTACAATGCTAACCTAAATGTAAACGAACAAACTGTAATATTCTGGTTTATTTTCTTTGCTTTTGCGGTGAAATTACCGGTCTTTCCTTTCCATACTTGGCAGCCGGACACTTATACATATTCTCCAACGCAAGGTTCGATGTTGTTATCGGGTATTATGTTGAAGATGGCTGTTTATGGTGTTATGAGATATTTGTTACCAATTACACCATTAGCAATTGGCGGAATTTCCGGAGAAATCGTGATTATCCTTTCTGTAATTGGAGTGATATATGGCGCTTTAATAGCCATGATCTCTACAGATACTAAGCGATTGATTGCTTATTCTTCCCTTTCTCACGTTGGATTAATTGTAGCGGGAATCTTTGCTTCAGCTGTTGTAACAATGAGAGTTGGATTAGACTTCGAAGGTGCTCAAGGTGCAATGATTCAAAGTTTTGCTCACGGGATTAACGTAGTTGGATTGTTCTATTGTGCAGATATTCTTTACAAAAGATTCAAAACTAGAGATATCAGAAAAATGGGAGGTTTGGCAAAAGTCGCTCCTAAATTTGCCATATTGTTTATGATTATTTTGCTTGGTGCCACGGGAGTTCCTTTAACCAACGGATTCATCGGAGAATTTATCTTATTGAAATCAATTTTTTCATACAATCTAATAATGACAGTTTTAGCTGGATTAACTTTGATTCTTGCTGCAGCTTATATGTTGAGATTCTACGGAAAAACAATGTTTGGAAAAGGAGACGACGCTGTTTTGGCTACTACAAAAGACATCAGCTCAGTGGAGTTCACAGTACTGGCAAGTTTATCAGTTTTCGTAATTGTTTTAGGCGTTTTTCCTCAACCAGTTATAGAAATGGTCACAAGTTCTGTAAGATTCATCTACTCTTCTATGCTTAACTAAGAATGGATTTGAAATCAATTCAGATAAAAAGAAATATTAAATAAAATTCAAAACGGACATCGGACTTCCGGTTTCCTACGAAATAAATAAAGAAATGAGTGTTTTAATAGTTTTATTCCTTACGGCAATTCTGGTATTATTCTCAGGTGTTTTCGAGAAAGGCAAATACGCAAGATATATCGGAATCTTGGGATTAATCATTGGTCTGGCGACTAGTTTTCTTCCTGATTGCGAATTTTTTGCTCAGTACAAATCGATGTATGAATACAGCTACAATGCCGAATTGTTTACAAAAATATCGGTGGCTGTTACTTTGTTATTGTTCTTTTTAGGAGGTTTTGCATTCAGCAATCACAGAAGTCATCAGTCAGAATTGTATGCATTGATGTTATTTGCACTTTGTGGCGGGATTGTATTGTTCGGATTCCAAAACTTGGTAACATTATTCATCGGAATCGAGATTTTATCAATTCCTCTATACGTAATGGCTGGAGCTAATAAAACCGACCTTCGTTCTACAGAAGCTTCTATGAAATATTTCTTGATGGGAGCATTCGCAACAGGATTTCTTTTGTTCGGAGTAGCTTTGGTTTACGGTAGCGCAGGAAGTTTTGACCTTTACGAGATTCATGACTTTGCTTACAACAATCCAAAGAATCTAATGCTGATAATGGGAGCTATTTTGATGCTGTCTGCATTGGCATTCAAAGTTTCATTAGCGCCGTTCCATATGTGGAGTCCAGATGTTTATCAAGGTGCGCCATCTTTAATTACGGCTTTTATGGCTTCAGTAGTTAAGATTTCCGGATTCTTCGCTTTATTCAAATTAATGACGATTGCTTTCGGCGGAATAGCTGGAGACTGGATTAATATCTTAGGCGTTTTCATCATCCTTACTTTACTTTTGGCAAACGTTATGGGATTGGTTCAGACCAACGCAAAAAGAATGTTAGCCTACTCTTCCGTTTCTCACGCAGGATATATCGCTTTAATATTCTTCGGAATCAACAACTTCTCAACATACATTTTAGGATATTATCTGTTCGCTTATTCATTGGCAACAGTTGGTGTTTTCATCAGTTTGATTTGGGTAGAGAAAATCAAAAAAGAAACTTCATTTACCGCTTTCAACGGATTAGGAAAAAGAGAACCTTTGTTAGCAGTTGTTTCTACCATCTCAATGTTATCAATGGCGGGGATTCCTTTGACAGCTGGTTTCATCGGAAAATTAGGAATCTTCAACCAGGCAATTGGCGGGCATTATGAGTTCTTGGTTCTGGTAGCTGTTCTAGGTTCTGCATTGAGTATCGCTTATTATTTGAGACTGATTATCGCAATGTTCTTCTACAAAGAAGATAACTTTCATAATACGGAAAGAGCGAGCATTACTTATAATATCGTTTCTGTAGTGATTATTTTAGCTTTGGTTTCTATGGGAATTGTTCCAGATTTATTTGCGAAAATTTTCGGATTATAGAAAATTAAAAATATACAAAAACCTGATTCAGATTGAGTCAGTTTTTTTTATTTAGTACTAATCTTAAACTCGCAAACTATACAACTCTCCCACTCTAAAATTCTCAAACAAATTTGGGCGCCTTTATCCGTGCTCCACTCTCGTTTTTTTGTTATTGCAAAGAAAGTGAGACATTAAATAAACCATTAAGTAATTGCAATAACAAAAAGAGCTCCGTTCAGTTCGGGGCGCGATTGGTACAAAAGAGGTTTACAGTTTCAAACCAATGACAAAAACATTTTCAGATTTTAAATCTAAAAAAAGTAAATTCGTAATTACAAGCTTTAAATTATGAATTACGGCCTATTATTTTTATTTATACTTTCTCTTTCCGGATGTACAAATTCTACAAAACAACCTGAGAATGAAACCAAAGAAATAGAACTAACAGATATAAAATATGGATCTTATGAAAGAAACAAAATGGACATCTACTTACCCGCTAACAGAACAAATAATACACCTTTTGTGGTAAATATTCACGGAGGAGCGTGGACTGTAGGTGATAAAAGCAGTGACACTTCTTTATCAAAATATTTGCTTTCAAGAGGAATCGCGGTTGCCAACATCAATTACAGATACGCTAAGAATAACACACATCTTTCAGAACTCTTAGATGATGTAGATAAGGTCTTCAAATATTTGATCACACATTCCAAAGAATGGAATACCAGAAGCACAGGTTTTTCTATAACCGGACAAAGTTCTGGCACACACGTTTCTCTAATGTATGCCTATACTAAGTCAGATAAAATCAAAGCTATTGTTGATCGTTGCGGACCAACCGATTTTACCGATACCTCCACACTTTGGCAGCTGGATAATCAAAATCTTATGGATGCTGTCAACAAAATGTCTGGTAACAAAACTGTTTGGAAAGAAGGCAATCCAATTCCTGAACTATATATTAAATCGAGTCCCGTAAAATTTGTAAAAAAGATTCCAATTTTAATGATACACGGCGACAAAGATCCGATTGTTCCCATCAAACAATCCTATAATTTGATAGAGGCTTTGAAAGAAGAAAATGTACCTTATAAATTGTTGATTTTTCAAGGAGCAGATCATTCATTAGATGCCTTACCTGGTAATTCTGTTAAAAAAATTACTTCTACCGCAGACTGGATCATTAAATATGGCAAAAATTAATTGTAATCTTTTTTTATTCTCATCATCAAGTTTTATCTTTATTCAAATATTTATTTTCAATGAAAAAGTTCTTAGTGTTTTTCTGTTTTATCACAGTTAGTTTCGGTTTTGCACAAACCAATTCTGTTGAAGACAACTTCACCAAAAAAGAAGTTTATATCCCGATGCGAGACGGAACCAAACTGTTTACGATTATTTACACACCAAAAGACATTTCAAAAAGCAATAAGTATCCATTCATTATGAACAGAACTTGTTACAGTATTGCACCTTATGGCGAAAATAATTTCAGAAAAAAATTAAGTCCAAATCCTTACATCGAAAAAGAAAAATACATCTTTGTATTCCAGGATGTTCGCGGAAGATATATGAGTGAAGGCACTTTCACGAATATGACGCCACAAGTGGACCACAAAACCAAAAAAGATGTGGACGAAAGCACCGACACTTATGATACTATAGATTGGTTGGTGAAAAATATTCAATACAATAACGGAAAAGTTGGGCAATACGGAACCTCTTACCCTGGATTTTATACAGCAGTCGGAACTTTAGCGAATCATCCGGCTTTGGTGGCTTCGTCTCCTCAAGCTCCAATTTCAGATTTTTGGTTTGACGATTTCCATCACAATGGAGCATTCTTGATGGGTTATTTCAAAACGTTTCCAGTGTTCGGAGTTCCAAAAACTAAAGCGGAAGACAAAAGCTGGTTTGCTGATAAAATGATAAAACCGACTTCTGATGACGGTTACCTCTTCTACAAAGATATGGGAACATTGAAAGATGGTGTGGATAAATACTATAAAGACAATTTTTTTATGCAAGAAATTGTGAATCATCCCAACTATGATGAGTTCTGGCAAAAAAGAAATCTGTTACCTCATCTTAAAAACGTCAACCACGCTGTGATGACAGTTGGCGGCTGGTTTGATGCAGAAGATTTGGCTGGTCCGCTTAACATTTATAAAACCATTGAGAAATCTAGTCCGAAAGCAAAAAACACGATTGTGATGGGACCTTTCTCCCACGGAGGCTGGAACAGAGAAGAAGGGAAACATTTTCATAATGATATCTATTTTGGAGACAGCATCGCTACTTATTATCAGAAAAATATAGAACAACCTTTCTTTCATCATTACTTGAAAGAAGATTCTAAAACTGCGGCAAAACTTCCGGAAGCTTATATGTTTGACACCGGAAAAAAAGAATGGGAACAATTTGAAAACTGGCCGCCAAAACAAACTCAAAAAGTTACTTTTTATCTTGATAATTCTGGAACATTAGCTAAAAACATTCTGAATCAAGTTGCATTTTCAGAATATACTTCTGATCCTAACAAACCTGTTTTAAGCAGCGAGAATTACAAAGATATGAATGGATTCACACCAAGGAATTATATGAGCGAAGACCAAAGATTCGCAAGCTACAGACCAGACGTTTTAACTTTTACAACGGATATTCTAGATAGCGATGTTACTTTTGCCGGAGAAATTTTAACTAAACTGAAAATAGCTACCACTTCCACCGATGCAGATTTTGTAGTTAAATTAATTGATGTTTATCCTTTTGATGAGAAAGCAAATCCAGACAAACCCAATGTCGTTTATGCCAACTATCATCAAATGATAAGAAGCGAAATAATGCCGGCAAGATTCCGTAATAGTTTTGAAAAACCGGAAGCTTTGACTCCAAATAAAGAAGAAGTCGTGAATGTAAAATTGCAAGATGTTTTGCACACTTTCAAAAAAGGACATAAAATCCAGATTCAGGTTCAGAGTACTTGGTTTCCTTTGATGGCCATCAATCCTCAGAAATTCCTTGAAAATCCTTACAAAGCAAACAAGGAAGATTATACAAAAGCCAATATCAAAGTTTACAACAGCAGTACAATTGAAGTTGACGTTCTGAAATAAAACAAAAGCACAAACCTAGGTTTGTGCTTTTTAATTATAGTGATTTGATAACTTCTGAAGCGATCTCATAAGACCTTTGCTTTTTATCAAAATCGAAGATGTTTCCTGAAACAATAATCTCATCTGGTTTGTAATCCTTCTTAAACTTGCTGAGTTTTTCTTTCAAAGTTTCTTTGTCTCCCACGAATGTTTTAGCAGCCATTCTATTCAGATGAAGAGCTACTTCATCTGAAATATCAGCCAATTCGGTTTCATCTGGTGGTAAAAGTGGTTGTCTTTGGTCAGTCAAAATATTGACAAAAGCCTGGAAATGCGACGTTGATAAATAATGAGCTTCATCTACAGAATCTGCCGCAATAATATTAATGCAAATCATCACATAAGGTTCATCAAGAAATTCAGACGGCTGAAAATGTTCCCTATAGATTTCCAAAGCTACTTCCAATTGAGAAGGCGCAAAATGGGCTGCAAAAGCGTAAGGCAGACCTAGTTTAGCCGCTAAAAAAGCTGAATCTGTAGAACTTCCCAAGATATAAAGCGGAACATCTGCGCCTTCTCCAGGAATCGCTCTAACTTTTGCTTCAGTATTTTCATTAGATAAATATTTTTGAAGTTCTTTAATATGGAATTCAAAATTATAATTGGGGTTGAAATTATTTCCTCTCAATGCTGTTGCTGTCAGCATATCAGTTCCAGGCGCCCTTCCCAAACCAAGGTCTATCCTTCCAGGAAATAATCCATCCAAAGTTCCAAATTGCTCTGCGACGGATAAAGTAGAATGGTTGGGCAACATGATTCCTCCGGAACCAACGCGTAAAGTTGTTGTTTGAGAAGCGATATGCCCAATTAATATAGATGTTGAAGCACTTGCCACATTAGGAAAATTATGATGTTCCGAGAACCAATATCTTGTAAATCCAAGTTGTTCTGCGTGCTGTGCAGATTTCACCGATTTCTGAAACGTTTTATTGATATCATCGCCTTTGACAATAGTTGCCAAATCGAGAATTGAATATTTTAAAGCCATAATTCTAAAATTTATACAAATGTTTAGCTCAAAAAACAAACCATTACAGGAATGTCAAAAATAATTGGAAATTTTGTCAGTCAACAAATATTTTTTGAATTATTCACAACTAATTAAAAATTTTATTAGATTTGTTTTAATAAACTATTAAAAAAACAAAACAAATGGTATCAACAACTTCAAAATTTGTTGCCGAAATGATTGGCACAATGGTTCTTGTATTAATGGGCTGCGGTAGCGCAGTGATTGCTGGCGCTGACGGAACAACTGGTGTCGGGCTTCTGGGAATTTCTTTTGCATTTGGTTTGAGTGTGGTCGCAATGGCATACGCTATCGGACACATTTCCGGATGTCACATCAATCCTGCTATTTCATTGGCGATGGTTGCGGCTGGTAGAATGAAATTGGGAGAAGCTTTATACTACGTTGTTGCACAAGTAATTGGCGCTATTATTGGTGCAGGAATACTATATGTCATTTTTACCAATCATCCGGGTGCTGAATTAGGACCTTGGGCTTTGGGGTCTAATGGCTGGGGAACTGGCTATCTGGATGAATATACAACTGTAGCTGCTTTGGTTGCTGAGTTTGTTTTCACATTCATCTTTTTGATGGTAATTCTGGGATCTACTTCTACTAAGAATATCCACGGAGGCTTTGCTGGTCTGGCAATTGGACTTTCTTTGGTTCTGATTCACATTGTTGGAATCAAAATTACAGGTGTTTCTGTAAATCCTGCAAGGAGTATTGGTCCAGCACTATTTGCTGGTGGAGAAGCACTGTCACAACTTTGGCTGTTTATTGTAGCACCAATTCTAGGTGGAGTTTTCGCATCCTTCACTTATAATTTATTGATTGAAAAACCTGAAAAACTATAGGCGTAGAATCATTTTCTAAAGATAAATCCTACTTTATTTAAGTAGGATTTATTTTTTATTCTTAATCTCAAATGGACTTTTGAAAATTAATTCTTCTTTTTTCCCTTTCAATTCAAATTTTTTGACGAGAAGGTTTCTGGCAAGATTTCTTAGAAAATAGTCTTTGTCACAAAGTTTCCAATAAGAATCTTCGTGAATCATTTTTGGTTCCCGGATTTTGTAAAAAGTTGTTTCCCAATTGTCTTCGTCGTGGTAAAACTCAATAATTCCACAATGTTCCGGAATATCCTTGTGGTCAACCATTCCCATTGGAATAAGAAAACTGAATGAATTGCAGATATAATCGCCACAACCAATTTTATCGTGCTTCAGAAACTTTTCTCCAGTTTTTTGGTTAGTGTATTTCTTTTTGAAATCGTTTTTGAAATCGGATTTGGATAATTTGATTTCAATTTCGTGACTAAAACCTTCATTATTAATCAATAGAATATCGGCTTCCCAATCGGAATGGAAAAAATTTGTCAAAACAATTTCCTTATCAAAATCACAATTGACAGTGACGAAAGCGTGAACCAGTTCTTCTATTTTCAGCATCAATTCAAACTTTAATAGTTACGGACAGTAACGTGATAACAGCTTTGCTGCTTCTCTTTGATATAAAATATTTTACCAAGATTTTTATATTCTGTCAACACTTTCTCCAATTCTTTTTCCAGTTTTGGATTGACTTTCAGTTTGTGGTCAAATCTAACATACGAAATATCAAACGCAGCGCCGTAATTATGAGAACTGATTCCCAAAGACGCATTAGAATTCACTTTTCTTAATCTGCACTGGTCTTCCAAAGTTCTGGTAACGGATGAAACAACAAAGAAACTTTTTGTTTTTGCAGCAAAATCATTCGCCATCCTTTCCAAAGTTGTTCTTGCCTTCTTAACTAAATAAGGCCGGCTGTATTCTAAAGTCTGTAATCTGTAACCTCTGGATTTCTTCTTAACCTTTACGAATTTTCCTTTCGCAATGTACTTATCAACTGATTTTGTATTTTCTAGAATATTAACTCCGAAATTCTGCGAAGCTAATAAATGGGGTTTGTATAATTCTGTTGGCTCAACTTTCAAAACTGTCTTCAAATCATAGCATTTTTGAGATTTGAAAAGAGAAAAAGAAAGTAGAAAAATTAATGATAAAAACCTCATTAGGCAGATTTTAAATTAGACTTTAAATAAATCAAATTGTGTTTTTAAATTAAATTTAATTAAAATTCAGGAAACCAAAAGACTACAGCCTCGGATATCAGAATGATCGATTCTTCCCAAAACCTGAAACGTATCATCCTTAACGTTTCCTAAATCCTGAGTCGCAATGAAGGAACAAGAATGTTTATTAGCCAAATCTATGATATTAATTGCGCCTGTTCTTCCGTCCTCAATATATGAAAAAGGATCTTCTGTATTTCTAATGAGAATTCGCATCCAATTAGGACTTTTATAAATATTTTCGCCCAAAGAATAAGCCTGAGACAACAACTCTGTCATCGAATATTCTGAGTAAATCTTATACGTTTTGAAACCATTTTGAAAAATCTTCAGCAATTCATCTTTCGTCATTTCTTCTTTTCTGCCTTTCATTCCGCCTGTTTCAATTACAGTTAGAGAGTCAGAGAATTGGAGTGCAAGAGAGTTTGAAGTACAGAAATCCAAGAAATCGAGCAATGCAAAAGAAACTCCAAAAAGAATCACTTTTTTATCAGTCAAAGTTTGAAGCAAGTCAAATAATTCCTGATGATTGTAAAGGAAATAGCCATTCTCCAGTTTATCAGATTTCTTAATCAAATAATCAATCATATAAATCAAAGACGAATGTGGATTCTCGGAATAATTCGGAAGTAAACCTAAAAAAATATAATCTTCTGGCTTTCCAATGAATTGCTCAAAGCTTTTATAAATACTTTCTTCATACAAAGAAAAGTCAGCAATATAATGTTTGGAACGATTCATTTGAGTAGTTCCGGAACTTTGAAAATAATTTTCAGCCACAAAATGTTTATCCAAAACCAAATGATTTTTGAACATCTCAATTGGCAGAAACGGAATTTCAGAAGCTTGTTTTATGGTTAATGGATCAATGTTGAGATAATCTACAAACTTTCTGTAAACTTCAACATTTTCATATTGATAAATAAAAGTTTCCAAACAAGCCGCCTGGAATCCTTCTTCTGTTTTAATATCAAAAATAGTCTGCTTCATTTTCCAACTTTAATTTTATCCTTCGAATTTATTCAATTCAAAATTTTCTCCATCAAAAACACCATAGGTAAAATAAGAAATCCAGTCGCCAAGATTGATATATTTTGCTCCTTTGTCCAAATCCAAAACCATTGGCAAATGGCGATGACCGTAAACAAAATAATCGATTTTTTCTGTCTTCAACTTTTCTTTTGAATAGAGAATTAGGAACTCTTTATCTTCACCTAAAAATTTTTGATCTTCAACACCCGAAATCATCTTGTTTTTCTGTGACATATAGTTGGCAATTTTCATTGCAATATCTGGATGCAGCCATCGGAAAGCCCATTGAGCAAGAGGATTGGTAAAGACTTTTTTCATTCTCTTGTAACCTTTATCACCAGGTCCAAGTCCGTCACCGTGCGCAAGAAGTAATTTTTTGCCGTTGACTTCGTAATATCTTTTTTCGAAGAAGACGGGTATTCCTAATTCTACTTCGAAGTAATTTTTCATCCACAAATCATGATTCCCAACAAAGAAATAAATGTCAATTCCCGAATCTTTCAACTCGGCAATTTTTCCCAAAACTCTGATGTAGCCTTTTGGAACAACATATTTCCATTCGTGCCAAAAATCAAAAAGATCACCCATCAAAAAAAGAACTTGTGCATCTTTTTTGATAGAATCCATCCAACGGATAAATTTTTCTTCCCGAATTCTACTTTGCTGCAAATCCGGAACTCCAAAATGCTGGTCAGATGCGAAATATATTTTTTTGCCCGATTGTAAATCGATTTGCATAAAAATCAGTTTAATTAATCAAAATTATTGCGTTCGTCGTTTTGGTCACGTTTGCTGTAAATCCACATTCCGATTCCCAATCCTATTACTGCCGAGAAGGCAGTTAATAAAGCCCTTGAGACCTTGTCTGGCGAATCGTTTCCAATATAATTCATCAGAAAAATGATTATAAAAGTAATAACCGCAATTAAAATGTATTTTGGATTTCTGAAATTCATCTTTAAAGTTTGTAAGATAACATTAGACCTCCTTTGTAAGGAAGCCATTCTCCACTTCTGTTGGTTTCTCTTCCCATAGAATCGCCTTCCGTATCATAACGATCGCCACTCAGCTTATCATAGCCTTTATAAAAACTTTGCATTGTCCCAAGACCAAGATATAAATCAAGATTCCAACGATTGCCTAAGGTAAATTGGTAACCCGCAATTCCACCTAACATAAAAGAGTATCCTCTCTGATAAAGATTAGAATTGATATAAGGTGTAACAACTCCATTTTTATGAACGTAGAAGTTATCGTTCCAATAACCCCACTTTTGTATATTGAATCTCGCCAATGAAAAATCAACACCAACATAGAATTTTTTGAAAGCTTTATTAAAATAATATCTTCCATTGAGCCCCAGCATATAAACCTGAGCGTGTTTGCCTGCAAAAGATTTCCAGGGAGAAATAAATAAATCTGCTTGTCCTGTGATATGATCTGAGAAGCCGTGTTCTACGCCTACATTCAGCATTCCTACTGGAAGGAATAAAGCATTGGCTTTGATATAAGTTTCATTTTTTTGCGAAAAGCCGTAAGTGATAATGCCAATGAAACTCAGCAACAAAAGTTTTTTCATCATTATTTTTTGTTCAGAATTTCAATCATTTTTGTGGCATCTTTGTTCTCTTCTTTAGCGAAATTGGCTGCCATTCCTGCAAACATTTTAGCTTCTTCCTTTTTGCCTAATTTATCGTACAATGTTGCCAGAATACTTGTAGAATCATAGCTTTCTTGTGACATCACTACTTTTTCCGCCCATCTGGCCGCTGTCTGAAGCGACTTAAGATCACTTGATTTTTCACCAATTGTGCTTGCTGCTGCCAACAATTCTGTGTTATTGAATTCATCCGGGTTTTTGTAATACTCTAAAGCTGTTTTTTCGTAAGCCGGAAAATTATCGTGTGCAGAATAATAATTGAGCTTATAGACATTCAGACTTTTTGCCAATTCATCTTTCGGAAATAATCCTTCGCCGTCTTTCAGAACTTTGGTATCATCAATAGTTTTGGTTTTCTCGTCAGTTGCAGACGTTACCAACTTCATCAGCTTCAGATAGTTATCAAACTGTTTGTAATTATTCTCTGGAAGCAGTTCTGTAATGGCAGCTTTGTTTGCTACGAAAACCTTGTAATTGGCATCGTCTACAGACTGAGTGAAATTTAAAAGTGCATTAACTTCTTCTCCAGTGAATGTTTTGTCTTTTTTGTTGGCAAAATATTTTTCCGATGCTTGTTTAGCCAAAACCGGGTCTTTGCTTGCGTAAAGATTGATGAAATTCAATAATGCTGGTTGGTCTAATTTTCCTTTCAGGAACTCATCTTTCAGGTTTGTATTGACCAAACTCGGGTTATTATTTTTCTTTCCTAATTCCAAAAATTCTTTCGTTTGGATGTAACCCAATTCTTTACCAACGATTTCGCCTTCGCCATTCAAAAATAAAAACGTTGGATAACTTCGGATTCCGTATTTTGCAGCAAGCGTTTTACCCTCACCCTTTTCCATATCAAAATGGGCATTGACGAAGTTTTGATTATAATAATCTGAAACAGCTTTATCTGTGAAAACATTTTTTTCCATCAGTTTACAAGGTCCGCACCAAGCTGCATAAGCATCCATAAAAACAAGTTTTTTTTCGGCTTTGGCTTTGGCTAAGATTGTTGCAAAATCCGAATCTTCAAACTTAATGGACTGCTGAGAGTAGCTCAACTGAAAAACGAATAATATAAGTAAAATTGATATCTTGTTCATCCTGAGAATAAATCAAATTAACTGCGAAGATAACCATAATATAAGAATTGACCGAGAGTGAAATAGTAAAGTTTTAATTTTTTAACTTTGCAAATCTCCAATTTGGACTTTTAGATGAAAGAATAGAGATAAAAGACTTTCAAGAATCTATTTTAAATCTACAATCTCTAAAACACTTGCTTTGTCATTCCGTAGGAATCTCAGCAGTCTAGATTGCTACGGAGTGACAAAGTTGGATTTTTATGTTGAAGATTTTAAAGAAATAGAATCTGCAGCCCGACTTGAGCGGAAATCCTTTTTTGCGTGGACTCTAGTTCTATTTAAGAGAAAACGTGAGCAAAAAAGATTGGGAGCGGAAGGCGGAAATAGCTGCCCAAAAATTAATTTTATTGACATCAAAATATGAGGAAATTATCCTTGCTTTTTACGAAAGATGGTTTGCAGTGGCAGATTTCTAAGTCCAGAAAAGTTCTGGAGGAAAAAATCTTTCTGAAAGATGAAGAAACACCAAACAATCTGGTTGAGGAAAAACTGAATGAAGTTTTGGCTTCGGAAAAGTTTTCGGAAATCTCTGTGATCTCTGCAATCAATCATTTTTCGATTGTGGAAGAAGGTTTTGACCAGCACGATTTGGGTTACGATTTGATTTCCTACAACGCCGATATAAAGAGAAATTCTGAGGAATTGATGTTATCTGTGAACAAGAAATTTGGGATTCAGTTTTATTATAGTTTTCCGAAAGATTTTTATCAGAAAATCAAGGAATTGGAAGTTCCTACACATTTCAATTTTTCGGGCGAGAAGTTTCTGAATTCTCTGAACGTTAAAAACCGAAAAGAAATCCACATAAATCTTTATCATCAGCAAGCGGAATTTTTTGCCATCGAGAATAAAAAAGTGGTTCTTTACAACAATCTGGATGCGGCTTCGGAAGTGGATTTTCTGTATTTCATAATGTTTACGCTGAGTAAAATCGATTTTGGAATTTCTGAAACGTATTTTTACATTTATGGAGAAACGACTGAAAACGAAACGTTTATTTCAGAAATGCAGAAGTTTGTTCCGAATCTGAAAATCATTTTCGATAATCTTCATAAGAAGAATTTCGTTTTAAATTAATATTTTCAAACCACAAAAGTTACAAAAGAAGAATTTAAAATTAAACCTTGAAAAGAGTAAAAGGGAATTATTGATCTTTTTTATTCTTTTGAAAAACTTAAAATCAGTAAAATCTTTGTGACTTTTGTGGTTGATTTAAGATTTTAAGTTTTAAGTCATCATCTATCAAACAACATCTATGTTTAGAATCATCAGTGGAAAATGGAAAGCCAAAAGAATTGCGGCGCCAAAAAATTTCGATGTAAGACCAACTACAGACTTCGCCAAAGAAGCGTTATTCAGCATTATTGATAACAAATATGATCTTGAATTCTGTTCCGTTCTGGACTTATTTGCAGGCATTGGTTCGATTACTTTGGAGTTTGCTTCCCGCGACTGCAAAGACATCACGTCTGTTGAACTGAACCCAAAACACGCCGGATTTATCAATTCGACAGCGAATGAATTGGATATGGGATTGCAGGTCAATATCCAGAGAGCGGATGTTTTTGAATGGCTGAAAAAGAAAAGAAATCACGAAAAAAAATACGAAATAATTTTCGCAGATGCACCTTTTGAAACGGAAGAAAATAAATACAATGAAATGATTGATTTGGTTTTGAATAATGAATTACTGAAACCAAACGGAGTTTTCATCCTGGAACATCAGAGTAGACTAAAATTCTCTCATCCAAACTTGAAAGACACCAGAAAATACGGAAACGTGAGTTTTTCATTCTTTGAAAGTCAGCCGATTTCTAAATAAAATGATTGAGATATGAGGAATTTCCACATCAGATTATTATTGATTTTCGTTCTGTTTTTTAGTTTGAAAATTTCTGCTCAGAATTCTTACGTAAATCAATATAAAATGCTTGCGACAGAGCTTTCTCAGGAATTTGGGATTCCAACTTCGGTTATTCTTTCAATTGCTTTTATGGAAACTGGTGGTGGTACAAGTTCGGCTTGTAAAGTTCTAAACAACCATTTTGGGATGACAGGAAAAAACGAAGTCAATAATTCCAGATTCAAAAGTTTCACTGATTCTAAAGCTTCTTATCGTGCTTTTTGTGAATGGGTTTCGAAAAGAAAATTCTATGAAAAACTAAAAGGTTCGCAAAATCATAACGAATGGTTTGTCGCCATTGCTTCCTCAGGATATTCTACAAAACCCGCAGAATGGAAGCAAAAACTGAATCTCGTTATGAAGAAAATTGGTTTATAAATTAATCCTGAACCAAAATCTTATCACAATCTTTAACGGCCTCATTTCCCCAATCACAAATCGAACGCAGGACAGGAATCAAAGTTTTTCCAAATTCTGTCAAAGAATATTCTACCATTAGCGGTGGTTTTTGTGTGTAAACTTTCCGCTCGATAATACCGTCATCTTCCAGTTGTTTCAACTGTAAACTCAAGGTTCTTTCCGTGATTGTCGGGATTTCTTTTCGGATTTCATTATAACGTTTCGTTCCCATTGCGAGATGAATGAGAATCACAGCTTTCCATTTTCCTCCGATAAAACGCATTGTAACGCTTGTTCCGCAAGGAAATTTCTTATTATCGACTAAAAACATATACTATCATTATTGACCGTTATTGCAAAGTTAAGAAACACTATTTATTTTTGCAACTATAAAATTGATAGTACAAAATTATGGAAACATTTCTTACCAAAATGCAGAAAAGATACACTGTAAAAAAGTATAATTCTGAAGGAAAACTTGATAATGAAATTAAAGAACAACTGAAATCGATTCTCCATTTGAGTCCTTCTTCAATCAACAGCCAGCCTTGGAAATTCACTTTTGTGGAAGATTCAAATGCTAAATCAGAATTTGCTGAAGCTTCGTATTTTAATAAAGAAAAAATCAATGACAGCAAGCTTTTAGTCGTTTTTCAGGTTTTAAAAAATGTAGAAGATTTTGAAAAGCAAATAGAAGGAAGTATACCCGAAGGTTCAATCACGTATTACAACACAATGATAAAACCGCACGGCGATGATTACATAAAAAGTTGGATGTCGCATCAGGTTTATCTTGCTTTAGGCGTTTTGCTGAGCGCATGTGCACAAATGGAAATCGATTCTACGCCGATGGAAGGTATTGAAATCGCAAAATATGACATCATTCTTGAGAATGATAAATATACAGCATTGTTCGCCGTCGCAATTGGTGTGAGAGATGAAACTGATTTCAATCAACCAAAACTCAAAGCCAAATCAAGATTGAATTTTGAAGAGATTCTGGATGTGATTTAAATTCTTTTTCAAAACCACAAAAGTCACAAAAGACAATCATTTGATAATCAAAGTTTAAATAAGTTGAGCTTCTAATGCTTATTTGAGTTTTATTAAAAACAATCAAAACTTTTGTACCTTTTGTGGTTGAGAATCTATTTAAAAATAATTTCTAACTTTGTAGAAATAAAATTCTAAAGATTATAATGTAAAATTCAATTTCTTTTCAGGCAATCTTCTGCGGACCAACTCGTCTGCTATTGTTCATTTAAAAAAAGAAATTATGCTTATTTTACAAGATATATCTTACCAACATCCCAATAAAGATGTTCTTTTTTCGGACATCAACTTTACACTTAATTCTCAGGAAAAAACAGCTTTAATCGGAAATAATGGTTCCGGAAAATCGACTTTGCTCAAAATAATTGCTGGCGAATTACAACCAAAATCAGGAACTATTAAATCTGATTCTAATATCTATTACATTCCGCAAATTTTCGGTCAGTATAATCATTTGAGTATTGCTGAAGCTTTAAATATTGATAAAAAACTGAATGCTTTAAAGGAAATTCTAAACGGTTCTGTAACCGAAGAAAATATGGAAATTTTGAATGATGATTGGACAATCGAAGACAGAATAAAAGAAGCTTTCAAGTATTGGAATCTGCCCGATTTCGATTTGAATCTGAAATTAGAAAATCTAAGTGGCGGACAAAAAACCAAATTGTTTCTTGCAGGAATGATGATTCATCAGCCGGATTTGATTCTAATGGATGAACCGACGAATCATTTGGATTTAGTAAGTAGAAATTTACTCTATGAATTTATTAAATCAACTTCGAAAAGTCTTTTGATTGTAAGTCACGACAGAGTTTTGCTCAATCTTTTAGACAAAACTTGCGAACTCAATAAAAATGGAATTTCGGTTTATGGAGGAAATTACGATTTCTATTCTGAACAGAAGAAAATCGAACAGAATTCATTGGAACAGAATATTCAGAACCGAGAAAAAGAACTAAAAAAAGCCAAAGAAAAAGAGCGCGAAACGATTGAAAGGCAAAACAAATTAGATTCCCGAGGAAAAGGAAAGCAAGAAAAATCGGGCGTTTCCAGAATTATGATGAACACGCTTCGCAACAAAGCGGAAAACAGTACATCAAAACTAAAATCTGTTCATTCTGAAAAAATTGATAACATCAGAGAAAATCTTCACAGTTTGAAAGATAATCTTTCCGGAATCGATAAGATGAAAATCAATTTCGATAATTCTCATCTTCATAAAGGGAAAATTTTGGTCAAAGCGGAACAAATTAATTTCAATTATCATCAAGAAAATCTTTGGGAAAACAATCTCGATTTTCAAATTCTGAGTGGAGAAAGAGTTGCAATAAAAGGTGATAACGGTTCAGGAAAAACCACTTTGATTAAAATGATTCTCGGTGAAATAAAACCGACTTTTGGTGAAATTTATTTATCAGAAAAGAAAACAATTTACATCGACCAAGAATATTCTTTGATTAAAAATGGATTTTCGGTTTATGAACAAGCTCAGCAATTTAATTTAAAAAATCTTGAAGAACACGAGGTCAAAACCATTTTAGCAAGATTTCTATTCTGGAAAAATGATTGGGACAAAAAATGTGAATTCCTGAGTGGTGGCGAAAAGATGAAACTCCTGCTCTGCTGTCTTTCTATCCAAAATATTTCGCCAGATATGATAATTTTGGATGAGCCAATCAATAATCTGGACATTCAGAATATTGAGATTCTGACATCAGCAATCAACGATTACCAAGGAACTTTGATTGTAGTTTCTCACGATAATCAATTTTTGGAAGATATAAATATTAGTAAGTTTGTCATTCTGAACGAAATGTAATGAAGGGAAGAATCTATAGATATCTCGTTCCTCGGAATGACAAAAATAAAAAACGCCTCAATTAATCGAGGCGTTTTATTTATACTAATTTCGCAAGATAAATCTCAGCAGATTTTTCTAATAAATTGGGTGCTTTTTCTACAAACTCTTTGATATAAGACCGTTGATTATGAGCATCCAAACCCTCTTTACTTTTCCAAATCTCGTGAAATATGAAAACAGTTTCGTCTTCCAAATCTTGCTGCAAATCATATTTTTCGCAGGCCTCTTCTTTTCTCGTATTCAGAACCATATTATCAAGAATTGATTTCAAATCCTGAACTGATTCCTTTTTTGCTTTTAAAATAGCTGTTAAATAGATAGACATTTTTATTTTTTTTAGTTTAAAACTTCTGATTTGACATTCTGAAATGCATTTTTCAGATAATCTTTATATTCCTTTTCGTAGTTATCAATTCTTTCCGGAGTTGCTGCTTTTTCCATATCGTGAAAATGGAAACTTCCCAAATTTTTCATCCCGGTGAAAGCATTCATCTTGTGAAAACCAAATAAAACGCCTTCGTCAACAGAATGCTGCTTGAAAAATTCGCCCTCCAAAGTGAAAGCAGTTTCCGGAGCATTCCAGCTTGTGGTTACGAAATAATGTTTTCCGTGCATCAAACCGCCGGTTCCGTAATTGATTTCAGGATTCACTCTGGAACGTCCGTCGCTTTTATAAATGCCATTGTTATGACCAGCCGTGAAAACTTCATCAATATAAAATTTCAGACGATTCGGAACCTGAAACCACCAAACAGGAAAATGATAAACCACAACATCAGCCCATTTAAAATTTTCTGCTTCATCAACTGGATTAAAATCATCATTAATATTAGTTATTCTAATTTCAAAGCCTTGTTTATCAAGCGTTTCTTTTGTCCATTTTGTAATTGTATTATTAAAACTTCCGCCGGAATGTGCGAATTTCTGTCCACCGTTGATTATAAATATTTTCATTGATTTTTTCATTTAATAATTTAATGATGCAAAGTTCCGACAGAAAAATAAATTATAAAAATAATATAAATTATATATTTGCATTATAATTATAATACAAAATGATAAATCTGGAATGGCTTAGAACTTTTAAAAGTGTCTATGAAACGCAGTCTTACACCAAAGCAGCGAAGGAATTGTATATTTCTCAACCTGGCGTGAGCCTTCATATTGGTTCGTTGGAAGCTTATGTTGGCTATTCTTTGTTCGAAAGGATTTCTAAAAAATTAATTCCGACAGAGAAAGCGAAGATTCTTTATAATTTTACTTTGGAACCGCTTCTAAAGTTAGAAACCGCCGAACAGACTTTCCATAAAACAACGAAAACCGAGCGTCCAACTGTAAGTGTTGGGATGTGTTTCGAAACTTTTCAATTTACTTTGGAAAAGCATATTCCTACTTTTGATTTTAATGTAATTATCAGGTTTGGATTATATGAACAGATGTTTTCGGATTTGGATAACGGACTGTTGGATTTGATTATCACACCAAGAAAGACCAATCTTAAAAACCTGAATTTCGAGGCATTTTCCAAAGAAAAAATTGTTTTGATTAATGGAACCGGAACCGATACTTCCGAATTCCAAAAATTAATTAAAACCAATAAAATCGAAGAAGCCGAAAACTGGCTGAAACAGCAAATCTGGTACAGCACAGCAGCAGATATGGAGCACCTGAATAACTTCTGGAAAGCCAATTTTAACCGGCATCCGGATTTCAAACCAAATTATATCGTCCCCAATATCTGCTCGATTGTGCGTTGTTTAAGTGGAAATTCGGGTTTCTCAATCGTTCCGGATTTTCTTTGTAAAAAAGAGATTGCAAATGGCGGAATCGAGATTACTTGGGAAGGCCATAATAAAATCGAGAACACTTTACACTTTGGCGAACGAACAAAAAATATGGTTCAGAACGAGATTGATGAAATTAAAAGTATTTTCAGAAATGAGAATTTTTAATTAATACTGTATAATTTAATCACATAGACACATAGAAATGTAAATTAAATTCTCAATAAAAAAAGAGCAAATAGAAAAAATCAATCTATTTGCTCTTAATTTTTATAGTAAGGAACTATGTGTCTATGTGGTTTAACTTAAAGAACTTTAAGTTCCAAATCAATTGATTTTCCGAAGAATTTTTTCGAAATTTTTTCGAAATTCTTGGTAATATCTGACAAGAAAAATTGATAAGTGGATTGGTGGTTTTCTTCGTTCAAAAGATGGTGTTTGTCCAGAATCATTTTCAACTGATTGGCAACAATATTTGGAGAGTCAATGACACGAACACGATTTCCGTAATATTGCTTGATTTCGTCAATCAAAAGCGGATAATGTGTACAACCGAGAATCAAAGTTTCGATATTTTTCAATTTACTATTACTCAGATAATTATAAATAATCGAATGGGTAATCGGATGATTTTTAAAACCTTCTTCAATTGCAGGAACCAAAAGCGGTGTTGCCAATTCATCCACTTTGATGAACTTATTATGCTTTCGAATTGATTTTTTATAAAGTCCGGAATTAACTGTTGCTTTGGTCGCAATCACGCCAACATTATTGTGAATTTCGTAAGATACTTTTTCTGCAACCGGATTAATCACATCAATTACAGGAACTCTATCGGCAACCAATTCCTGAACTTCCTGCAAGGCATTAGCTGTCGCAGAATTGCAGGCAATTACAATCGCTTTGCAGTTTTTCTCCAAGAGAAAATTCGTGATTTTTGTTGAATAACCGACGATGGCTTCACGGGATTTTTCACCGTAAGGAAGATGTTTTGTATCACCAAAATAAATCAAATCCTCATTGGGCAACAATCTTTTAATTTCTTTCGCTACCGTTAATCCACCAACTCCGGAATCAAAAATCCCGATTGGCTGATTGGCTGAAAGATGGGTGTAGTCGGCTTTTTTCTTTTTCAAAATTTGGAAAAATTTATATAACAAAAATACGGATTTTGTTGAAACAAAAAATTCAAACTATAAATAAATCGCTCGCAATTCCGTCTGCTAAAAACCAATGCTTTTCAGGAATTTTGAGATAATTATTATCGATTATAAGAATTCCGGATTCTAGTTTGGGTTTGATTTCCTTTTTGAGATAATCGATTATTTCTGAAGAAAATGTTTTATTAAATTTATTCAAATCAACGCCCCAAATTGTTCTAAGTCCAATCATCATCATTTCATTGAACCGGTCTTTTTCGGAAAGGATTTCGGTTTCTTTGGGAAGAATATTTTGGTTCAAATTCTTGATATAAATTGAATTGTTAGCAATATTCCAGCTTCTTTCCAAGCTGCCGTTATAAGAATGCGCGGAAGGACCAATTCCTAAATATGGTTCAGATTTCCAGTAAGCAGAATTATGTTTGGAATGAAATCCTGGTTTTCCGAAATTCGAAATCTCATAATGGTCGAATCCATTATCTTTTAGAAAATCTTTCATATAATAGAATTCCTGATTCTGTTCCGCTTCCTGGGGAGAACTCACTTTTCCATTCTCAATCCATTTTTCCAAAGCCGTTTTTGGCTCAACAGTGAGAGCATAAGATGAAACGTGAGGAACTTGTAATTCAATTGTTTTATTGAGATTTTCTTTCCATATTTCGAAGTTTGAAGTTGGTGAACCATAAATCAAATCGATACTGATATTTTCCAATCCAAAATCCTGCGCTCTTTTAATCGAACTTTCCGCTTCGGAAGCATTGTGCGCTCGATTCATCAATTTCAAATCCTCATCAAAAAAACTCTGTGTTCCGATTGATAAACGATTGATTTCTGTATTTGATAATTCTTTGAGAAAGTTTTTATTCAAGTCATCAGGATTAGATTCTAATGTAATTTCAATCTTTTCATCAAAACTGAAATATTTCTGAATCTCATCAATCAAAGATTTGATTTCATCAACACTCAAAACCGAAGGTGTTCCTCCACCAAAATAAAGAGATTTGAGCAACTTATTCTCGAGTTCTTTATTCCTAAATTTGATTTCTTTTTTAATAGCAGATAACATCTCATCTTTCAAATTCAAAGAAGTTGAAAAATGAAAATTACAATAGCTGCATTTTTGTTTGCAGAAAGGAATATGAAGGTAAATCAAACTGAATTATAAATGATTAATTATGAATTGATAGTTATAAATTGAGAATCATTAATAATTAACCATTGACAATTTAATAAAACTATCTATATCTAAATCCTCTGGAGTTGATAAAGTTATCAATATTAAATCCAATCGATAACATAAAACTATTTCCGAAATTTTCAGTCAATTCTGAAACGCCGAAGTTATAAACCGCTCCAAATGTAAAATTTCCAACTCGACCTTTAATAACTGGTGACATTCCCAGATTTTGGCTCCCCACTGCACTTTTTGCACTTCGGAAACTTAGACCAGCAGAAAGATTATTTTGTTCTCCAAAAACAGTTGCCATCAAGTTATAATCCATTATTCTTGACGAATTGGTATTCAGATTCATCATTAATGATGGTGTTAAGAAAATTCCGTCAGTAAAATGCCAGTCGTATCCGGCATTAAGATAAAATTTAGTTGGTGAAGGTTCTATTCCATTTACAATAGGCAAATCATTACTGATTGGGATATCAATGACTGAGATTCCGGCAAAGAAATGTCTGTATTTAAAAACTGCTCCTAAATTAGCGTAAGCTAAAAAAACATCGTTGGTATTTTCACCCAAAGTAGGATCTCCAGGTTGTTCTGGATTCAGTTGAGTGTAATCGATATTCATATTGTAGAGATTGGTTCCGATACCAAAAGAGAATTGATCTTGACGATCCTCTTCATCCGATAACGGAATAAAATACGAAGCACCTAACATTAATCCATTCGAAGAAATTGGTCCATTCTGATCTCTAAAAAATGAAATACCCGCGCCAACTCTGTCAAAAACATTTGCATGAAATCCTAAAGACTGGACATTGGGCGACTCGCTTAGTTGCGAAAATTGCTTTTGATAATTAAAATTCAGAACTACATCATCCGTTTTTCCCAATAAGGCAGGATTGAAAAGGAAATCTCCATCCAAAAGATATTGCTGATAAAAAGGCAAAGTTTCCTGAGCTTTAGTCTCAATAAAAAAAACTGTTACAAAGAGTGAAAATATTTTATAAAATGGATAATTCTGCTTCACGTTACAAATATATAAACTCTAATTGTTTTCTAAGTAATTTCGCCAACGTTCAGATGCTTCCTGCATATCTTTCGGCATTGGACTTTCAAAATACAATTCTTTCTTAGTTGTTGGATGAACAAACCCTAGCGTATGAGCATGTAACGCATGTCTTGGTAAAATTTCGAAAACATTATTTACAAATTGCTTATATTTAGGAAGATTAACACCTCTGAGAATTACATTCCCTTCATATCTTTCATCATTAAATAGAGTATGTCCAATATGTTTCATATGCGCCCGAATCTGATGGGTTCTTCCTGTCTCCAGTTTGCATTCTATCCAGGTCATATAACGGAATCGTTCTAAAACTTTGTAATGTGTAACCGCATGCTTACCTTGACTTCCGTCTTCGTAAGTATACATCTGCATTCTATTTTTTGGATGTCTTCCGATATGACCAGTAATTGTTCCTTCATCGTTTTGAAGATTGCCCCAGACAAAAGCCCAATAAAGGCGTTTGGTTTTTCTGTCAAAAAATTGTTTTGCCAAATAGCTCAGTGCATACTCATTCTTAGCAATTACAAGCAATCCGGAAGTATCTTTATCAATCCTGTGAACCAATCCTACTCTATCCAAATCCGAATTATAATTAGGATCCTTTGCAAAATGAAATGCTAAAGCGTTAATCAACGTACCGTCCCAATTTCCGTGGCCTGGGTGAACTACCATCCCTGCATCTTTATCAACTACAATCAAATCTTCATCTTCATAAACGATATTAATTGGAATATCTTGCGGAATGATGACATTTTCTCTTGGCGGGTGAGCCAATAAAACACTGATATTATCGCCCGGTTTTACTTTATAATTTTGTTTTACAACGTTGCCATTAACAATAACATTTCCAGCTCTGCAAGTCTGAGAAATCTTGTTTCTGGTAGAATTCTGGCGGAAGATGGACAAATATTTATCAATACGCAATGGTTCCTGATTACCATCAACTGTAATATTGAAATGTTCATACAAACCACTATTTTCCTCGTCGTCTGAAGAAGTGTCATTGTTGATAAATTCGTCTTCTAGAAAATCTTCGTTTTCGTCCAGCATATTATAATTTTAAAAGGCTTCAACCATTAGTCGAAGCCTTTTTGATATTAATTTTAATTTTTTATTCAATAACCACCTTTTTAGGCTTAGGCTTTTCTTGTGGTTTAGCAGGTGTTGTGGTAGTTTGCTTTGCTACAGTTCCTCCTGAATTGTTACCTGCTGAATTTTGGGCAGGCGTGACAGATTTAGGTTTTGGAGTAGCTGACTCAACTGAAGCTGCTGGCTTTTGAACCTGAGGTTTTGGAGGATCTACACTTGGCATCTCATTATATTGAATCGGAGCTAATGTCGTATCTATTTTTGGACGATACATCTCATCCAATTGTCTTATTTTATTTTGTAGTTCTGCCGGCGTTTTTTTACTTGCCCAAAGATCGATTTGCATTCCCTGATCTCGTAGAGAACCAAATTCCGGATCCTGATAATAAACAATATCAGAATCGTCTTTCCCGCCGTCTTCGTGTTCTACAATTCCAACTTCGAATAAAGCTTGAGCAATTATTTTCTTCGCTTCCTGTACTGTTCTTCCAACAACATTTGGAATACTAACATTTCTCAAGGGGCCAGAACCTATGACCAAATCTACAGCAGAAAATCTAGGAATTTGAGTTCCCGGTTTCACACTTGTCCCGTTATAGATAATTCTAAGAACGGCATCTCGTTGGATACTTGGCTCATAAAGTGTATCTCCCACTTTAAGACCAACAAGATTTAATTGATTAAAAGCCAAACCCTTATATCTATCAATAATATCTGGAATAGCTACTTTTGCCCAAGTTCTTGGATTAACTTTAAGTGTAATTACCCTTCCGTTTTTAACATTAGCTCCAGGATTTGGATTAACCGCTAAAACTTGAAAAGGACGGAATTTAGGATCATATTTGAAACTATCAACTTCGTATTCCAAACCAGAATCATCCAGAATTTTGATAGCTTCGTGGACGGTCATATTCATCACATTCGGGACAGGAACTTCCTCTCCGTGATTGGTATGGAACTCCAGCCAACGGAATGTCAACCAAACCAGACCGGCGAAAAACGCCATTGCTAAAACGATATTAAGTAAAACTTTCCAATGGAAAAGTGATTTGAACATAATTATTCTTTTTCAGAAACGTAACGCAAATATAGATAATTAAATTGTATTACCCTTTGCCGAAAAAGCTTCAAAAAAAGAAAATCGGCTGTTTGGCTGAAAAATCTTACTTTTGCACTTTGATATATATATGGAGTCTATACAAATTCACGACAAAAGTTTCGTACCATACCTGAAACACGATGAAATTCAGGAAATTATAAAAAAATTAGCCCTAAGAGTTTACGAAGATTACAAAGATGAAACCCCTATTTTTGTAGGTGTTCTGAACGGCGTAATTATGTTTTTCTCAGATTTTTTAAAGTACTATCCTGGTAAATGTGAAATTGCCTTCTTACAGGTAAGTTCTTATTCCGGTACGCAATCTACAGGGATTGTTTATAAGAAAATGGACCTTACAAAAGATGTTGTAGATCGTCATATCATCCTTATGGAAGATATCGTAGACACCGGAAATACATTGGAAAACCTTTTTGAATATTTCAAAAATACGCAACGTCCAAAAACTTTGAAAGTAGCCTCATTACTATTAAAACCAGACGTTTTCCAAAAAGATTTCACCATTGATTATGTTGCGAAAGAAATCCCAAATAAATTTGTCTTAGGCTATGGATTAGATTACGATGAATTGGGAAGAAATCTACCGGATCTTTATCAATTAGAAGAAGGAAGAATCAATCATTAGTATTATACTGAAAGAAATAAATCAATAATAAATTTAAAGAAATTATGATCAATATTGTTCTCTTTGGCCCTCCGGGAAGTGGAAAAGGAACCCAGGCACAGCATCTTATCGAGAAATTTAATTTAAAACAAATTTCGACAGGAGATCTGTTCCGATATAATATGAAGAATGATACCGAGCTTGGAAAATTAGCCAAATCATATATTGACAAGGGAGAATTGGTTCCTGATCAGGTCACTATTGATATGCTGATTGACGAGCTGAGAAAACCTACAGAGACTAATGGATTTATTTTTGATGGATTTCCTAGAACGGCTACTCAGACAGAAGCTTTGGAAAACATCTTAAAAGATGAATTAGGAACAGAAATCAGCATTTGTCTTTCTCTTATTGTAGAAGATGAAGTTTTGGTAGAAAGACTTCTGAAGAGAGGAGAAACCAGTGGAAGAACAGATGATTCTAATGAAGAGATCATCAGAAACAGAATCAAAGAATATTATACAAAAACTGCAGAAGTTGCAGAATTGTACAAAAATCAAGGCAAGTATGTGGAAGTGAACGGAATTGGAAACATTTCTGAAATCTCCGAAAAACTATTTGCCGAGGTAGAAAAAATTAAGTAAAGCAGGAAGATGGAAGTCTGAAGTGGGAAGTTTTTCCATCTTTCGGACTTCCATCTTCCATCAATAAAAACATTATGTCAAATTTCGTAGATTACGTAAAAATTCATTGTAAAAGTGGTCACGGTGGTGCAGGTTCTGCCCATCTCCGCAGAGAAAAATACATCCCAAAAGGTGGTCCTGATGGTGGTGACGGCGGACGCGGTGGTCACGTGATTATGAAAGGAAACGCCCACGAATGGACGCTTTTACCACTTAGATATACGCGACACGTAAAAGCGGAGCGTGGAGAAAACGGTGCGAAAAACCAGTTGACAGGTGCTTACGGTGCAGATGTTTATATCAATGTGCCTTTGGGAACTATTGCAAGAAATGAGGAAGGTGAAATTGTAGGAGAAATTCTGGAAGACGGACAAGAAATCATCTTGATGGAAGGTGGAAAAGGCGGAAAAGGAAACGAGCATTTTAAATCTTCTACCAATCAAACCCCGAGATATGCCCAGCCAGGAATGGAAGGCCAGGAAGGTTACATCGTTTTCGAACTGAAGCTTTTAGCAGATGTGGGATTGGTCGGTTTCCCAAATGCAGGGAAATCTACACTTCTAGCATCAGTTTCTGCAGCCAGACCTAAGATTGCTGATTACGCTTTTACAACTTTGACTCCGAATCTTGGAATTGTGGAATGGAGAAATTACAAATCATTTGTAATGGCCGATATTCCCGGAATTATAGAGGGTGCAGCGGAAGGAAAAGGACTTGGACATAGGTTTTTGAGACATATCGAAAGAAACTCTATTTTATTATTCTTAATTCCGGCAGATTCTGAAGATCATTTTCAGGAATTCAAGATTTTGGAAAATGAGTTGAAAGAATATAATCCTGAATTGGTTGATAAAGATTTCATTCTATCCGTTTCAAAAGCTGATTTGCTGGATGATGAACTGAAGAAAGAAATCTCCGCAGAATTTCCGGAAAACAGACAACCCTTATTTTTCTCCGGCGTAACTGGTGAAGGACTTCAGGAATTAAAAGATGCCATCTGGAAAAAATTGCACGGATAATAAACTAAAATTAATAACCTATGAAAAAACTCACTTTGCTATTAATGATAGCAGGCTCTTCTTTGGCTTTTGCACAAACACATTTTGGAGTAAAAGCTGGCTATAACTTATCCGGCTATAAAGTAGGAGATTATCAATTAGACAATAAATCTTTCTTTTACATCGGTGGACTTGCAGAACATCAATTATCAGAAAAATTTTCTTTGCAAGGAGAACTGCTGTTTACGGAGCTTGGGGGACAAGATTCCCAAGATCTATATGACATCGTGGGAGATCAAGTTGTACAGATGGGAACTCAGAAAATACGTCTCAAATTACCTCAAATTCAGATCCCGATATCCGCAAAATACTACATTTCGAAACCTTTTTCTTTATCAGCAGGTTTAAACTTTGGTATCAATTTGAATCCCAATGTAGAATTTGATCCTGAAAATTTTTATAATTCTTCGGGAAAAATTGAAAATATAAAAACAATTAATGTATTTCCGTTTTTAGGTACAGAGTATAAAATTGCGGAGAACTTCTTTGTTGATGCACGTTATCATTTTAATTTTATCCGAATTAACAAGAAAGGAAGTATTGATAGCAATATTTCTATTTTTCAAATCGGATTAGGTTACCTTTTCAAATAATTTCGGAACAATTATTGAAAGCTGTTGAACAAAAAATTGACAATGAAATATTTACTAAGCCTTTTGCTATTGATTGGACTAATGTCCTGCGGTACTTCTCAAACTTCAAAGTATTCTAAAATAGAATATGAAGTTGGGCCTTGCTTCGGATTTTGTCCTATTTACAAGATAACGATTGACACAGATAAAAATGCTGTTCTCGAGGCAGAACACTTTAATTTTTCTCAAGGAGAAGGTAAAGGCGATTTGGACAAACCAAGAGAAGGAACTTTCAAATCTACAATCAGTCCGGCAGATTATGATAAGTTGATTACTTTAACAGACGTTGCTAATGTAAAATCATTATCAGACAGTTACATAGATAAAAGAATTATGGACGCTTCTAAAAGTAACCTCAGAGTTTATTTTTCAGATGGTAGCAAAAAAGATATAGCTTTGTCTGCAGGTGAAAAACCTGAAAATCTAACTTCTCTTATCACTTATATTACTGAATTAAAGAAAAAACAAAACTGGCAAAAAGTTAACTAATAACTTTATTTTAAATAACTTAACTTTGCAAAACATAAATTCCTTCTGAATTGAAGGGATTTTTTTATTTACACTTAAAACATTTCATTTGAATTTCGAAGAATTAGGCTTGATTAAGCCAATATTAGATGCATTAAAAGCACAAGGCTACGAACAGCCGACACCAATACAAGAAAAAGCAATCCCATCTATCTTACAGAAAAAAGATCTTTTGGGAAGCGCACAGACAGGGACAGGAAAAACTGCTGCGTTTGCGATTCCTATTCTACAAAATCTTTCAGAAAAAGACCAACATAGAAACCAAATCAAAGCACTGATTCTTACACCAACAAGAGAATTAGCGATCCAAATTGAAGAGAATTTCCAGGCTTACGGAAAGCACTTGAAATTAAAATCATTGGTGATCTTTGGTGGTGTAAAACAACACGCGCAGGAACAGCAACTTAAAAGAGGTGTAGACATCTTGATTGCTACTCCGGGAAGATTGTTGGATTTTATTTCTCAAGGGATTATCAAACTTCATCACCTACAGATTTTTGTTTTGGATGAGGCTGACAGAATGTTGGATATGGGTTTCGTACACGATGTGAAGAAAATCCTGAAAATAATTCCCGCCAAAAGACAAAACCTTTTCTTTTCTGCAACTATGCCGAAAGAAATTGCCAATTTAGCTTCTGAGATCTTGGTAAATCCTGTAAAAGTAGAAGTTGCTCCGGTTTCTTCCACTGCAGACACAATTCAGCAAAGTATTTATTTTGTTGATAATTCTAATAAAACCGATTTGTTAATTCACCTTTTGGAAGACCCAAAATTGGATCAGGTTTTGGTATTTTCCAGAACTAAACACGGTGCGGACAAAATTGCCAGAAAACTTCATCAATCCAAAATTTCTGCTGAAGCGATACACGGAAACAAATCTCAGAATGCAAGACAAAACGCACTATCCAACTTCAAATCAAAAAAAACAAGAGTTCTGGTTGCGACAGATATTGCAGCCAGAGGAATTGACATCGATGAGCTGAAATATGTTGTGAATTATGAATTATCCGATGTTTCTGAGACCTATGTTCACAGAATCGGACGAACTGGTAGAGCAGGCTCAGAAGGAACTTCTTTTTCATTTGTTGATGGATTGGATTTGGCTAATCTTAGAAGTACAGAAAAACTGATTGGCAAGAAAATCCCTGTTGTAAAAGATCATCCTTATCATACAGATAATCTCGTAGAACAGAAAAGAGACAGTAATAATAAGCCTTTTACTCCGAGACCAAAACCTCAGGCAAAAACTGAAATCGGTTTTAAGAAACCTAAAAATAAAGGATTTTTCAGAAAGAAATAAATTGAAATAGCCGAAATAATTCGGCTATTTTTTTATTTTAAATCTTAAAATTTGAAGTCTTAATAATAAATTCTATACATCAATTCGATTACATCTTCCGGAATATTATTTTGTTTTATGAAATCAGAATAAAGATTTTTTCGATTTTCTCCATCTGGATAAATAACAACTCCAAAGGTTTGTGAATAAATAAAATCCTTCAGAAATCCCTTGTCAAAAATTTTTTGAAGACTTTCAAAATAGGTTTTTGTTTTCTCGTTTCCTATCATTTTATCTTTGTTGTCATTATAAAATTTGAGTTTTTGTTGAATTGCGCTGACATAAGATTCAATTTCGAAATCACTGAAACCAGCAGATAATTCTTCGACACTTTTGTTAGCATTTAGCCATTCTTTTTTTGCTTCTGCTTCTTCGATTGTAGATTTTAGCATTAAAGAATCTCTTTGTGCCGTTTTTGAAATAAGAATTTTAGCATTTTTGCCACTCTCAATTTGATATTTTTCTGCAATTTTAATAGGTTCAAAAGAAGCCATTACAGCATTTTCCAATTGTTTTACTCGCTCAAAATCTCCATTTTCTACACTAATCCTAAACTTAACATTCCATTTTCCGCAATCATAAACCGAAAATAAAGATTTATTGTTTTGATCCTTCTGACCTTTCATAAAGTCAGGAACAATAATATTGTAATCGAAATATGATTTTAATCCGTTTACGATTACTTTTTCCGATTTTAATTTTACAAACTCAGGTGAAATTTCTGGATGATTTGTGGCATTTCTATTGACAACTTCTTTGAAAGATAAAAATTGGTCTCTTAGATTTTCATTAGAAACTTCTGCAGGATAAATATAGATACTAATATTTGTGACTTTTTTATTCGCCTTAAAATAGTATGTTGCGCCAATATTATAGTTTTTGGAGTCATAGTAAACCAATCTGTCTCTTTTAAAACCATTCCATTCTTTTGGAAAAATCACGCCAGTTGTATGCGTATAATCTGAACTTGTTTTAATTTCTACAGGCTGATTTCTCTGCTGTGAAGAACAGAAATTATATATTAAAATAAATAAAAATAAAAGTTTTCTCATAATGACTTATATTTTAACTAAATACTATTTTTGTTTCTGCTTTCTGATTAATGTTATTAAATTCTAAACAACTTCAAAGCATTCTCAGTTGTAATCCGATCAATTTTCGAAAAGTCTGTTTTGTAGATATCTACCAGTTTTCCAGCAACCAATTCCACATAAGCACTTTCATTTCGTTTTCCTCGGAATGGAACCGGTGCGAGATAAGGAGAATCTGTTTCCAAAACGATTTTATCTAAAGCAATTTCATTCAAGAATTGATCTATTTTTCCATTTTTGAAGGTCACTACTCCACCGATTCCCAAAATGAAATTAAGCTCTATGGTGTGATTTGCCTGCTCCAAATTTCCTGAAAAACAATGGAAAATCCCACGAAGTTTCGGATGCTTTTTTCTTTCCAGAACTTCAAAAGTTTCTTCAAAGCTTTCTCTGGTATGGATGACGATTGGTAAATCTTTTTCTATCGCCCAATCAATCTGCTGTTCAAAAGCTTTAACCTGAATATCCAAAGTCGATTTGTCCCAATATAAATCAATCCCGATTTCACCAATCGCTACAAAATCTCTTTGATCCAGATAATTTTTAACTAATTGTAATTCGTATTCCCAAGATTCTGGTTTTACAGAACAAGGATGAAGTCCCATCATTGAAAATATTTCCCCTGGATATTCAGATTCTAATAAGAGCATTTTGTCGTGTGTTTCAGAATCAATTGCAGGGAGAAAGAATTTTTCCACGCCTTTATCCAAAGCCCGTTGAATCATTTCAGAACGGTCTTTATCGAATTGGTCAGAATATAAATGGGTATGAGTGTCAATCATATTAATGATGAATGATGAGTAATAAATGATGATTCAAAATGTGAAAATTTATAATTCATCATTTATAATTAATAATTACTAAAATATTTTATGCTTAACTTTCTTTTGTTGCTCAATCTTTTTCTGATTGATTTTATCCAAAAACTCCTGATATTTTGGATTCTTGTCGTCATTGGTCTTATGATTTAGCGCAGTTAAGATTTTGTTATTTTCATTGATGAAAACCTTAGTCTCATCAGAAAAATAAGCATTTCCAAATTTTTCCCAAATGTATTGAACAGCCTGAGAATTAGGATGAATCAAATCATCTTTGTAAAAACGATAATCCCGAAGATCATCCATCAAAATCTCATAAACCGGCAAATAACTACAATTTTCTTTTCCTGAAATCGATTCGTGAATGGCAGTAATCAGTTTTGATTTACTTAATTGATTTTCTACAATTCCGTCTTTGGTGTGACGAACCGGCGAAACAGTGAATAAAATCTGAACATCATCTTTACAAATATCTTTTAGAATTTCGATGGTTTTATTGATGGAATCTGTAAGTTCCTGATGAGATAAAAATCGTTTTTCAAAAAACTTTTGTGGAATCTTATGACAATTGGCTACCAATCTGTTTTTCGGCAAAAACTCATAAATATAAGATGTTCCAAACGTGATTATAACAAAGTCTGTACTCTGCAAAAACTGATTAGCTTCTTCTATATTTTGATTGATTTTCTCCAAAGATTTGTGCGCATATCTGGAATCAAAAGACGAATGATGATCTAAACTGATGTAATTCTCATTAGCCAAAATCAAATCAATTTCATGATATTCCTTCGCATCATAAATCTGCTGAACAGCCTGAAAAATAGAATACGGATTGAAAATCGTTCCAAATGGATTGTTGAGAGATTGGATTTGACCTTCAGAAAATTTCTCGTGCATCTCTGTCGCAAAACAAGAACCAATCGAGAATATACAATCTTCGATACCTATTTTTTTTCCACTTTCATTAATCTCTACTTCTGTACGGAATTTCATTATTTTAAATGTAAGAATTTATCAGTGTAACAATTTACCATAGCCAAATTCATTGTTAGACTGGTAAACTGATACATTATTATATTAAGACTCTCTTCTCAAAAGATAATTTGCCAATTCTCTGAATGGTAATTTACTCTCGTCTGGAAGATTGATTTTATCTAAGTAAGATTGTCCAATCTCATTATGTTTTTGGATTAATCTCAAAACTTTGTCATCTACTTTTGTTCGTCGGAAGATTTTCTCAACGCTGTAAACTTTATCAACATTATCTGTTTTTTTAGAATACCAGTAATTCAGTTCAGACAATTCCTGCTCGTTGGAATGCTCCAAAGCCAAAAGATAAAGAATGGTTTTTTTATTTTCGTAAATATCACCAGCATGTTTTTTACCAAATTGTTCCTGATTTCCGAAAACATCCAAGTAATCATCCATAATTTGGAACGCAATCCCGATATGTTTACCGAAGTTATACATCGCTTCTGCATCTTCTTCCGACGCACCAGCAATCAGAGCTCCGATTTGGAAAGATGATGCGCTCAAAACACCCGTTTTGAAAGTAATCATCTGAATATAATCCTCGTAACTTACATCAGTTCTGTTTTCGAAATTGATATCAAACTGTTGACCTTCACAAAGAACAGCACCTGTTTCTGAAAATATTTTGATACATTTTTTAAATAATTCCGGTTCCAAGTCTTCGAAGAATTGATAAGCTTTAATCAAAAGAGCGTCTCCGGAAAGTATTCCAACATTGATCCCGTGAAGTGTATGAATTGTCGGTTTGTTTCTTCTTAATGGTGCTTCATCCATAATATCATCGTGAATTAATGTGAAATTATGAAAGAATTCAATCGCCAAAGAAGGTTTCAATGCTTTGTCCAAATCACCGTTAAAAAGATCGCAAGCCATCAACAACATTATGGGGCGAAGTCTTTTTCCGCCGTGTGAAATAATGTAGTTCATAGGATGATACAACTCATCCGGCTTATGGGTAAAAGTATGTTTTTCTATAGCGTCTGCTACAATTTTCTGATACTGGTCTAGAAATTCCATTTAAAAACTTGTTTAAGGCAAAAATACGATTTTAAAACACTTTTCAAATAAAATACTCCGACAAACTGCCGGAGTATTTCTTTGAAACTGAATTTAATATTTAATCAACAACAATCAATTAATTATCTGCATTTTTTTTGAAACTGAAGTTTGATTTTGACTTAATTTAATAATATAAAGCCCCGTCTTCAGACCTTCTTTGGCAAGAGAAAAAGAATATTGACCTTTTTTATCAGCAATTTTGATTTCGTCTCTTATTTTTCTGCCTTGTATATCCCAAATTTCAAGATGTGTTGCTCCATTTTCGGAAAGACAAAAATTCAATCTCGGATGAGTTCCATTAATAGTTTTCAGATTTTTGAGTTGACAAGCGTTTTCGGAATTAGAAACGGATAGATTTTCCTGGGAATAGATTTCTGTCTTCTTCAAATATTGCTGTTCAAATCCTCCGGAACAAATCAATTTCCAACTTCCATCCATAAAAATTGAAGCCGCATTTCCCGTGTTCCAGGCTGTTGGCTTATTGGTTAACTGAGACCAAGCATTATTCTGGAAATCATAAAAATAATTTTCATTGGTATAAGTATCAAAAGTATTATCTGTAGTTCCTCCAATCAGAATCAGCCCGTTGTTCCAAGGCTGAAGTTCGAAGAAAGTACGCGTCCCACCCGGAAAGGAAGTTCCCTGAGTCCAATTGACAAGCGAACGGTTATTTTGGTCAATCTCGCCAATCCAGACATTGTCCCAATAAGTTGTGGAAAAAGTTCCGTTGGAACCGCCGACATAAATCAGTTTATTTCCCGAAACCGAAAGCGCACCATAAGAAAGTGAAGTTCCCGGCGATGGAACAGCATTACATTCCCTCCATTTATTATTATTGATATTATAAACAAAAGTCTTTTCTGAGTTATAACTCCCAACGACGTAAATCAAACTGTCCTGGTAAGGAATCGCATCACCGTCTGTAAATGCTCTTGGAAAATCTGCCACATTACTCCAGATATCATTTTCAATATTATATTTATAAACTTTCCGTGTAACAGTTCCGGGCGTTGTAACCATTCCTCCGATGATGAAAATATTGTCACCAATTCTTGCGCTGGCTGCCCCTAAAATTGGAGTGGGAACATTCTGTCTTGTATCCCAGGTATTGGTTTTGATGTTATAACGATAGGTTTTGTTAGAAATAACTTCCTGATCGTTTCTACCGCCAATAACATACATATAAGCATTATTGTCGGCATCAGAATAAGAAATTGTGTTTCCAGCTCTTATCCCTTCCGGCATATCTGCTCCTGTTGTCCATTGTCCAAAGAACATTTCACAAAAGACAAACGACAAAATAAATAGTAATCCTTTTTTCATTTTTTTTATTAAAATTAATATGTAAAAAGATCAAAAAAAGCGACTTATGACATATAACTTACCAAGAATCATATACAACCATTTTAAGTTGCCTTACAGCATCCAATCCGTTTATATCAAAAAGAGAATCATTGGTTTATTAAAAACTGTAGTTTGTGACAATCTTGAAAATCTGAAAGCTAAAAAACGTAGTTTTACTTTATGAAAAAACGATTCATAAGACATTTCATTTTTTGGCTATTCTATTTGATATTAGAAGTTTATACCGAATATTACTGGATGGAAATCCAGTATAAACAGTCCGTATATTCAACATTAGTTCACGCTTTTCTGGAAGAATTCCTGACGATATTGCTTATCAAAATGCCGATGGGATATCTGATGTTATATTTTATTTCAAGATTAAGGGATAAGAAAAGTAATATCAAATTAATCATATCATTATCAGTTACATTAATATTATTTTCGGTTCTTGGCTATGTTTTTTTGGTTCATCTTATTGTGCCTTATATTTATCCACATCTTGAGATTGTCGGAATCTATGGTTATGGCGGAATTTTAAATTCTTTTATGGACAAGATTTTCCTGGCTTGTGTGATGATTGCACTTTATGAGTATTCTGCCAGTCAAAAACTAAAACAACGGGAAATATTATTAATTAAAGAAAAAACAGAAGCAGAACTCAATTTCCTCAAATCCCAAATCAACCCGCATTTTTTGTTTAATACACTTAATAATATCTATTCTCTTGCAAGGGAAAAATCAGATAAAACGGCAGATGTCATTTTAAAATTATCAAGTCTTTTGCGGTTTATGTTGTATGAAACTAAGGAAAAATTCATTCCGATTTCCAAGGAAATTCAGTTTATGAATACTTACCTGGAAATTCAGAAAATACGTTTTGACGAGCGTTTAAAAATTGAATTTCAGAATTCAGTTACAGATAATCAAGATTCTGTTTTACCCTTAATATTGCTTCCTTTTTTGGAAAATGCTTTCAAACACGGCGCAAGTGAAAGTACAGACAATAAATTTATTAAAATCAATCTCGAACTTAAGAATAATATTCTGAATTACAGCGTCATTAATTCTTTTGAAAAAAATGATAACGAAGAAAGTAAAGGTATTGGTTTGATTAATTTTGAAAGACAATTGAAACTTGTCTACAACGACTTCCGTTTGCACACCGAAGCAGAAAATAATATATTCACAGCCACACTTTACATCAATTTGAATTCCTATGAACCTGAAATGTATAATAGTTGAAGACGAGCCGCTGGCAGTGAATATAATGAAAGATTATATTCAGCAAATTCCTTTTTTGGAGTTAATTGCTGTTTGCAATGATGCGATTAGTGCTATGCAAAAACTTAATGAAAATCAAATCGATTTGATGTTTCTGGATATACATTTACCCAAAATCAAAGGTTTGGATTTTTTATCAGCAATCAAAAATCCGCCGAAAGTGATTATTACAACTGCTTATCATGAGTTTGCTGTGGAAAGTTATCAGTATCAGGTTTTGGATTACTTGCTGAAACCTATTGCGTTTGAAAGGTTTGTGGCAGCGGTACAAAAAGCTTTACCAATTGCTCCAAAACCAGAAAGCCATATAACAAATCAACCTGAATCTTTGTTCTTCACGGTTAATAAGAAAAGAGCAAAAATTCAGGTTGATGAGATTCTTTATATCGAGAGTCAGAAGGAGAATATCAAAATTGTTTTAAAAGAAAGAACAATCATAACCAGACATTCTATTAGTGAATTAGAAAAAATTCTGTCTTCGGATTTTATTCGTATTCATCGTTCTTTTATTGTTTCAAAATCCAAAATAGATTTTTTTGATTCGCAATCTGTAGAAATTCAAGGAAATCAAATTCCCATCGGACGGAATTATAAAGATTACATCAAAAATCTATTAGAATATTAATGCCACAAGCAAATAAGTAATTCCTGCAACAATTGCACTAATAGGAATCGTTAAAATCCAAGCCCAAAGTAAGCTGACTGTAACTCCCCATCTTACTGCAGAAACTCTTTTCGTCAACCCAACACCAATGATGGAACCTGTAACGGTATGCGTTGTAGAAACTGGAATTCTCAATTGTTCTGTGATAAAAAGCGTAATGGCTCCAGCAGTTTCTGCCGCTACACCTTCCAATGGTGTTACTTTAGTAATTCTAGTTCCCATTGTCTTGATAATCTTCCAACCGCCACTCATAGTTCCTAATGCAATTGCAAGAAATGACACTACAGGAACCCAAAGATAATGGTCTGCAAAGAAGTTGAAACGGTCCGCCTCAGCAACATTAAGATACATTGGATCTTTCATCATATTCACGTGGAAATAGATCATCGCTGCTCCAATAATTCCCATTACTTTTTGAGCATCATTGGTTCCGTGTCCAAGACTGAATAACGCAGAAGACACTAACTGTAATTTTTTGAAAACACGTTCCGCTTTATGAGGATTTGCTTTTTTACAAATATTTACAATGATTAAAGTAATGATAATTGAAATAATCATCCCTATAAACGGCGCCATAAAAATGAATAAGAATATAGGAATTACCACTTTATACTTGACCACATTCTGCGAAAAAAGCTGGACAAATGCCTGATAAGCTTTTTCGAAAAAAGAATATTCCGGATGCGTGATTGCAATCAGATGATAGTCAGAAATCAAGGCGTGCATCAATGCAGCTCCGATAAATCCACCAATCAAAGTATGTGATGATGATGAAGGGATCCCAAACCACCAAGTCAATAGATTCCAAGCAATTGCAGCAATTAATCCCGCAAAGATTACTTCCAGTGTGATGAAGTTTTCATCCACCGTTTTAGCAATGGTATTACCAATTTTGAATTCGCCTACAACATAAGCAGCGATAAAAAACGCTGCAAAATTCCAAAATGCGGCCCAAAGAACAGCTTGAAAAGGCGTCAGTACTTTTGTAGAAACAATGGTTGCGATAGAATTGGCAGCATCGTGAAAACCATTGATATAATCAAATATCAGCGCTAATGCGATAATAATAATGAGTAGAATTGGAAAATCCATTCGTTTTTAATTTTTGGTCGCGCGCTTATGCGTATTTGATAACTATGCTTTCCATTGTGTTGGCAACATCTTCTGCTTTATCCGTCACAATTTCCAAATAATCAAGAATAGATTTTTGCTTGATAATCAACAATGCATCATTGGTTTCAAATAACTTCACAATAGCCTGACTAAGAACGTCATCCGCAATATTCTCGTAAGAATTGATCTTGATACAAGATTCTCTCACCTCGTTTGGATTTTTGAAGTCTTTCAAATTTTCCAAAGCTTTCTTAATCTCTAGACAAGATTTGTGGATCAGAAGAGAAAACTCAGAATAAACTTTGTTGTCCGGGCTCTTGTATAGATAAATATATTTTGCAGAAGCGTAGATATAATCAGCAATATCATCCAAACCAGAAGCCAGATAGTTGATATCTTCTCTGTCAAATGGCGTGATAAAATTTTCTCCCAATTGAACAAAAATCTCGTGGGTAAGATCATCCAATTTATGTTCATAATCGCTCATTTGATTCAACAAAGTTTCATCATTGATATCAAAATCCAGCAAACCGTCGTGAAACGTTTTGGACATTTCTACTAAGTTATCTGCCACTCGAAGAAACAGATCAAAAAAGATTTTATCTTTCGGTTGAAATGCTCTGAAAAGATTGCCTATTCCCATTATTTCGGATTAATTTCTGCAAATATGATAAAAAACAAAAGGCAATGAAAATTTTTATGTTAAATAATCATTAAGATTAAAAACAACAAAAACCTGCTGATTAGCAGGTTTTTACAAATATCATTTTAACTATTTATGAATGTTTTAGGATTAATTTGCAACTTCGGCGCGCATTTCTTTTCCCCGAAATTTCATCTCAGTTAATCCATTCATAACTTCATTCTTGAAAGACTTTTCTATTTCGAAAAAGCTGAACTTATCCAAGATCTCAATATTGCCAATATCAGCTCTTTTTTTGGATTTTGAAGTCGCTTTATTAATGATGTCAAGCATATCCACTTTTTTCAATTGGTCTCTTTTCCCAAGGTTAAAGAAGAATCTTACCATATCTTCATTCTTTTTTCTTGGTCTTCCTCCTCTGTCATTTCTCTCACCACGTTCTCTTCTTTCTCTAGGCTCTCCGTTTCTTTCACGCTCTCTTCCTCTTTCTCTTCTGCTACCTCTGTCGTCTCCTCTAGTATTGAATTCTTGCTGTTGGATATCGTTTCTGTCTTTATAATAAGTCGCAAGATCTTTCAGTTGGAATTGTAGTAACTGATGAACCAATTCTTCTTTAGTAAAGCTGGAAAGATCAGGAATCAAAGAATCATCAAACTCGAATATGTCTTCGTGTTCTGTCAATAATTTTTCGAAAACACCGCCAACCTGAGCTTTGATAATATCTTTTCCAGTCGGGATTTTTTTCTCCTCAATATCGATTTTAGTTTCAGATTTGATTTGCTTCAATTTTCTAGATTCTTCTGGTTTTATAAGAGCCATAGAAATTCCGTCTTTACCAGCACGTCCTGTTCTTCCACTTCTGTGAACGAAAACCTCTGGATCATCCGGTAAAGAAAAATGAATAACGTGTGTCAAAGAATCCACATCCAAACCTCTAGCTGCAACGTCTGTAGCAACCAAGATATCAATGTTTTTCAATCTGAATTTCTTCATCACTGTATCTCTCTGCGCTTGAGAAAGATCACCGTGAAGTGCATCTGCTGCATAACCATTCTGCATCAAGAAGTCTGCAATTTCCTGAGTTTCCATTCTGGTTCTGCAAAAGATAATTGAATATTGATTCGGATTGGCATCAATCAATCGCTTCAAAGCTTCTTTTTTCTGTCTATAGCCAACCACATAATATTCGTGCTTGATGTTTTTCTTAACTGCATTGATAGATCCAACAGAAATTCTGTGAGGATTGGTCAAATAATTTTTAGAAATACGCTCCACTTCTTTGTTCATCGTTGCAGAGAACAAAAAAGTCTGCTTGGTTTCTGGAGTTTCGCTAAGAATAGTTTCCAAATCATCTTTGAAACCCATTGATAACATTTCATCAGCCTCATCCAAAACAACCCATTGTACTTCAGAAAAATCTAAAGCTTTTCTGCCGATCATATCGATCACACGTCCCGGAGTTCCCACAATGATTTGCGGTTTGTCTCTCAAAGATCGGATTTGATCCATAATACTGCTACCACCATAGACTGCTGTAGTCTTGATGTTTTTTAGGTATTTCGTATAATTTTTGATGTCTTTGGTAATCTGAAGGCAAAGTTCACGAGTAGGGCAAAGCACCAATAATTGGATTTTACGACTGTTGTCGTCTATCATATCCAAAATCGGAAGCGAAAATGCTGCTGTTTTGCCTGTTCCTGTTGCCGCAAGTGCGATAAGATCGCGAGTATCTGTAGAGATAAAAGGAATAGTCTGTTTTTGGATTTCTGTCGGCTCTACGAAGCCGAGGTCGCCAATCGCCTGAAGAACTTCAGCGCTAAGATTGGATTCCGTAAATAAATTCATTTAAAGATCGTCTAATTTGGTGCAAAGGTACGATTTTTATTTTTGCTAACAAAACGACTTCTTTTTTAACGATTCTTTATTACAGAAAATTAATATTGGGAAGTTAAATAATTACTGAATATAAAAAGTATTAATTCATTTAACATTCGGCAACGTTCACAGCTACAGCTAAACCGCCTTCGGAAGTTTCTTTGTATTTTGAATTCATATCCAAAGCCGTTTCCCACATCGATTTGATTACGCTGTCTAATGAAACTTTGGCTTTTGTCGGATCACCATCCAAAGCTAATGATGCTGCTGTAATCGCTTTCATTGCGCCCATAGAATTTCGTTCTATACAAGGAATCTGAACCAATCCACCAATTGGATCACAGGTCAATCCAAGGTGATGTTCCATTGCGATTTCTGCTGCCATCAAAACTTGTCCAGGAGTTCCACCAGAAATCTCGGTCAATCCAGCCGCGGCCATTGCTGACGAAACACCAACTTCTGCCTGACAACCGCCCATAGCAGCGGAAATAGTTGCATTCTTTTTGAATAAAGTTCCAATCTCTCCTGCAACCAAAAGAAATCTAATAATATCTTCTTCCGAGTTGAATTCTGTAAAAGTTTGAGCATACATCAAAACGGCAGGAATTACTCCACTGGCACCATTGGTTGGCGCTGTGATAATTCTTCCGAAAGATGCGTTTTCTTCGTTCACTGCTAGAGCAAAACAAGAAACCCACTTGGTAACTGAACTGAAAGTTTTTTGTTCATTTTTTACCATCTCGAACCACTCATTTTTATTTTTGTAAATCTGAGTTCCGAGTAGTTTTTCATTCATTTCGGAAGCACGTCTTGTAACGTTCAAACCGCCTGGAAGAATTCCTTTTTTGTTGATGCTTTTGTAAACACAATCTTTGATATTATCCCAAATTTCTAAAGCTTTTTGACGTGTTTCCTCCTGAGTTCTCCATGATTCCTCATTAAGAAAAACTAAATCTGAGATTTTATCAATATTAAGTTTTTCACAATATTTTAGAATATCACTACCGTGATGACAAGGATATAAAGTTCTTACACATTTTTCCTCAATCGAATTATCTTCTTTGGTTGCGACAAATCCACCTCCAACTGAATAATAATCCTGACTAAACTCTTCACCGTTCTCAAAAACAATTTTAAAAATCATTCCGTTGGGATGAAAATCGAGAGATTTTTCTTTGTTAAGAATCAAATGATGTCCATAGATAAATGGCAGCCAAACTTCTCCACCAAGATGGATTTTTTGTTCCGATTTTATTTTTTCAATTTTCTCATCAATCTTATTGGTATCGATTGTTCGGAAATTTTCTCCGCTTAAGCCAAGCATTCCTGCGATATCAGTTCCGTGCCCAACTCCGGTTTTTGCCAGCGAGCCAAAGAATTCTACAAAAACTTCTTTTGCGTTTTGTAAAGAATGATTTCGTTTGACCAAATCCAGAAACATTTTCGCTGCATTCCAAGGTCCCATTGTGTGGGATGAAGATGGTCCGATCCCGATTTTTATGATATCAAAAACACTGATAGATTCCATTAAATTGTAAAAAATTATCGTTTGTAAATGTAATTGATTTTTGAAATTGATACAACTTTATCTTAAAACCTTCTTTTAAAGTCGAATCTGCAGCCCGGCTTGAGCGGAAATCCTTTTTACGCAACGAAGTGGAGTGAAAAGATTGGGAGCGGAAGACGGATTAAGCTGCCCAAATAATTTAAACGAAAATGTTTTTTAGAATCTCGGAAACTTGTCTTGCTTTGGTTAATGGGAAAAGATGGGTGGCATTTTTAATCACGAAATCAGGTTGCGAATTTTTAACTGGAAAAACAATGTCTTTGTCTGCCAGAATCTGAATAACATCCGGCATTTTATCGAATTTCCAATGCGCCACTTTGTCCATAGACCACTTGAGATAATATGGATCTTTGAAACGAAAGTATTGTAAAAGATTGGCGTTTTTGGAATCAAATATTTTTTTCAGAAACATATATAAAACCGAACCGCTGCTACCAAAAAATTGTCTCGGGATATACTTTACAGCATTCATTTTTTCGCCGGCTTTTATGAGTTTGGACTTTTCCTTGTCACATTTGATACTTCCCAAGATGACAATTTTTTTTGCTGGCTTCAATTTATGAATCTCCTGAACTATAATACCACCAAAGGAATATCCCAACAAATAAAAATCTTCGGAATCATCTATGGTTTCTGACATTCTTGCAACATAATGATGGAAATCCTCATTCAAATCCGGAATGAGCCAAGGAATGTGAACGACTTCTATATTTGGATTGAAAGTCAGTTTTTCCAGAACTTTTTCATCTGCCCCAAGTCCGCTTATGGTATATAGTTTCATTATTTTTTTACTTTACTGTTCTTTTGCCTTGAAACAAAAGAACCAAAAATTCAAGACTAGGAAACTTAGCTAAATTTAAATAAATTCTTTAGCGCTTCTGTTTCTTATGATGCTAATCTCGTGAATTCAATCAAAATTCATTATGTCAAATTTAAAACAAAAAAAGAGCAGAAAAAATTCTGCTCCTGATATTTATATATTACTGTGGTAATTATTTTACGCTGATTTTCACTTTCAAATCAACATCGTCTTTTACCAAAACATCTTGCATTGTAGATTTGTAAGCTACGTCAAATTTTTGTCTGTCAAAAGAGAATTTGTCAGATTCCAAAGTCACAACGCCGTTTGCAGCAGTGATTTTTGCAGGGAAAGAAACTGGGTTAGTTTTACCTTTTACAGTCAGGTTTCCGTTTACTACAAAGTTATAATCTTTGTTAGAGTTCTTCTTAACAGAAGTGATTTTGTAAGTTGCAGTCGGGAATTTTTCAACTTCGAAGAAATCACCGTTTTTCAAGTGACCGTTCAATTTACCTTGGTATTCTCCAGAAAGGTCCGTTGCGTTGATAGACGTCATATCCAATACGAAATCTCCACCTACAACAGCTCCGTTTTTAAGAACCAAGTTTCCAGATTTTACATTCACAGTTCCATCGTGAGAAGATGCTTCTGTTTTTGCAATTTTATAACCCCACCAGTGTACGTCTGAGCTTGTTAATTTTTTAGTTTGTCCGAAAGCTAATCCGCTTACCAATACAGCTAATAATAATACCTTTTTCATTGTTTTAAATAATTTTAATGATGCAAATCTACTTAGAATGATTCAAAATAAAAATTGATGTATGATATCTTTTTAAAAAAATTAACGCCTTCAAATTAATGAAGGCGTTAATAAGTGTCATAGTTTGATTAATATTTTTAGATTTTCTTAGAAAACCAAAAAATTCTGATTATTTACCTAGAGGAATGTTGTAAGCAAAACCTACACCGATTGCACCGGCATTATATTTTTGATCAGCAATCTGTCCTTTATCTCCAGTAAATGTTTTGTTGTACTGTACAAAGAAGTTCCAATCACGATTGTGATATCCAATCTCCGGTCTGATGTAAAAACCGCCGTCTGGTCTATCAACATTAACATTACTTGCTACTTTATCATCTCCAACGATGAATCCATAACCTAAGTCAGTTCCAAAATAGAAACCTGTTTGCTGTGGATAGAATCTGAAAAGCGCAGCAACCGGAACTACTCCAAAATCATTGTTTTCAATTTCTACACCACCAATTGTTTTATTCTTACCAAAATAATGGTTATAACCTGTTGCAATACCTAAACCAAAACCAGGAGTTACCAAATATTGGTAAGATAAATCCACTCCTAGATTTGCAGCTGTATTACCACCAGTTGATATACCCGTGTTAAGACCAACCTTTAACATATTGGTCATATCAGAACTCTGTGCAGACATTAATCCTCCTGCCAAAATTCCTGCGCCTAATATTAACTGCTTTAAAGATTTCATATTCTTAAATTTTAAATTTTACAAGGTTCTTACTTGTAAATTCCGTGCCAAAGCTCTTTTTTTGTTTGACAATTCTAACAATCAAGCTAACAACTATCTAATTTTCAATTCTTTAAAATCATAATTAAATATTAAAATTTATTCACAAACTGACATTTTCATCATTTTTGATTTAACTTGACCTTTGTATTCCAGTCAAAGAACTATAAATTTCTACTTATGAATAATTTCCAGAAGAATAAACATTTGGTTTCCAGAGCAGGTTTTGGAATTCATCATAATGATATTGAGAAATATAAAAACCTCAGTCCAAAGAAATTATATCATGAACTAAAGAACAATTCGGATTACGAGCCTTTGTCAACAGATATGCAGCCTGTCACTCGCGAACAATACCAGGAAATGTCGAAAGCGGTCAACAGAAAATCTTATAATCAATTCAATAAAAATTATAACAGTTCGATTCGGAAATCCTGGCATTCTCAAATGATCAACACGCCTTATCAGCTTCGGGAGAAAATGGCGCTTTTCTGGCACGGACATTTTGCAACAAGAATTCAGCAGTCATTATTTAATAAGGAGATTATAGAAATCTTTCGAAAAAATGCATTGGGAAACTTTCGAGATTTGGTATTCGAAGTTTCAAAATCAGCGGCAATGCTTAATTTTCTGAATAATCAACAAAATAAAAAAGCCAAACCGAATGAAAACTTCGCCAGAGAATTGATGGAACTTTTCACGCTAGGAAGAGGAAATCTCTACACCGAAAAAGACATTAAAGAATCTGCAAGAGCTTTTACAGGGTGGGGCTATAATGGTCTGGGGGAATTCACGGATAATAAAAAACAACACGATTCCGGAGAAAAAGTGTTTCTCGGAAAAACCGGAAACTTTGACGGAACTGATATCATTAATATGATTCTCGAAAAACCAGAATGCGCTCATTTCATCACAGAAAAAATTTACAAATTCTTGGTCAACGAAAATCCTGATGAAAAAATAGTAAAATCTTTGAGCGATAAATTTTACAAATCCAATTATGACATCACGACTTTGTTGGACAACATTTTTCTGTCAGATTGGTTTTATTCCGAAAAAAACATCGGTGCAAAAGTCAAATCGCCGGTAGAATTAATTGTTGGTATCAGACGAATAATGCCGATGGATTTACAGAATCGGGATACGATTTACAACTTTGAAAAATTACTCGGACAAGAATTGCTCCAACCTCCGAATGTTGCCGGTTGGCCGAGCGGAACCCTTTGGATAGACAGTTCTACTCTATTATTAAGAATGAGAATCCCTGCGGTAATGGCCGGTTACAAAACTTTGGACATCGAACCCAAATCCAATGATGATGTCAATATGGGAAAAGATGAGAAAAAAGTGGTTGTCAACAAAAAGCAAAATACGATTACCATCCATTGGCAAGGCATTAGTAATATTCTGAATGAAGACCTTTTCAGTCTTCTGTTATCAAAACCTAATGAAAGTCTTAAAAAATTGATTACAGATTTCAATTCTGATAAAAGTAAGAAGCATCTGATGATTAGTATCATGTCAACTCCAGAATATCAACTTTGTTAAAATAAGCAGTTATGATTATCAATAGAAAAACATTCTTGAAAACTAGCAGTCTGGCTGCCGCTTCTTTTCTTTTTCCAAACTTTCTAAAAGCTTTAACGCTGCCAGAAGCGATTGCAATGAATGGAAAAACGCTTATCATTCTGCAATTATCTGGTGGCAATGATGGTCTTAACACGATTATTCCTGTTAAAAATGACGTTTATTATCAATCCAGAAATCAGATTTCTATCAAGGAAGAAAATTCGCTTTTGTTGACAGATGAAGCGGGAATTAATGCTAATCTTAAATTCTTCAAAGAACTCTATGACAACGGGGAATTAGCGGTGATGAATAACGTTGGTTATCCGGAACCTAACAAATCCCATTTCAGAAGTATGGACATCTGGCAATCTGCGAGTGACAGTAATGAATTCAAAAATTCCGGCTGGCTCGGGCGATATCTGGATGAAGCTTGTCACGACTGTCATAATCCGACTCAGGCGATAGAAGTTGATGATTTGTTAAGTCTAGCAATGAAAGGCGAAACGAAGAATGCGATTGCTTTCAAAGATCCGAAAAAATTATTCGATATCAGTCAGGAAATGCTCTACAAAAAACTGAATGCCGATAATCACGACCACGAGCATGATTTGGCATCTTATCTTTACAACACACTTGGCAATGCTATCAACAATTCCGAATATATTTTTTCTGAAAGCAAAGCCAAACCAACAGACAGGGTCTATCCCGCTACACAAATAGGAAAAGATTTCAAAACGATTGCTTCGCTCATCAAATCCGATATCAACACTCAGGTTTATTATCTTTCTGTAGGAAGTTTTGACACACACGCCAATCAGAATCAAAGACAAGCACAACTGTTTAAAGCTATTAATGATGCAGTTGAAGTTTTCACAAAGGATATGAAGGAGAATGGGAAATTCAATGATATTATGATAATGACTTTCTCTGAATTTGGTAGAAGAGTGGCACAAAATGCGAGTAATGGAACAGACCACGGAACGGCTAATCAAATGTTTTTCATCAGCGGTGGTCTCAAGAAAAAAGGATTATTAAATCCGCTTCCTGATTTGACTAATCTTAAAGACGGTGATTTGATTTATACGGAAGATTTCAGAAAAGTTTATGCGACAGTTCTCAAAAGATGGCTGAATACCAATGATCAAAAAATCCTCGGAAAAGATAATGGTTACTATGATTTTATCTAAAATTTAAATTCAAAAAAAATATATTTATAGTTTACATCAATAATCGATTTTGATGAAAACTTCAATTTATATTGTGTGCAATATAATTTTACACCATACATTTGTCTCATCAAAAAATAATTTAAATCATAAAAAAATGAAAACATTGTACAGTATTGGCGCAACAGCCAAAGGAGGAAGAAACGGACACGTGAAAAGTGATAACGGAGTTTTGGATTTAGAAGTAAGAATGCCAAAAGGTCTTGGCGGCGCTAATGATGATTATGCGAACCCGGAAATGCTTTTTGCTGCAGGATATTCGGCCTGTTTTGACAGCGCATTGAATTTGGTTATCAAACAAAGTAAAATCGAAACTGGCGAAACAACTGTAACGGCTAAAGTTGGAATTGGCCAAATTGAGAACGGTGGATTTGGATTAGAAGCAGAATTGCACGCTAATATCCCAGGTGTTTCTTTGGAACAAGCTCAGGAATTGATCGAGAAAGCGCATCAAATCTGTCCTTATTCTAACGCTACAAGAGGAAACATCGACGTAAAATTGACTGTGAGCAACGATTAAGAAAAGCTTAATTTACTATCTTTGAATTGTGGAAATCAATCAAAACTCAATATGGAAGATTTATTAAAATTAGACAAACAGCTTTGCTTTTCCGTTTATGTTTTACATCGCGAAATCATGCAGTGTTATCGTCCGATTCTGAAAAATTTTGGGTTGACTTATCCACAATACATCACGATGATGACGCTTTGGGAAAAAGATGATTTGACCGTGAATCAAGTTGGGGAAATTTTACAATTGGATAACGGAACTTTGACGCCACTTTTAAAAAGATTGGAATCAAAGGGTTATCTGGAAAGGAAACGCAGCAAGGAAGATGAACGTGTCGTAAAAATTCATTTAACAGAAAAAGGAACAGAACTCAAAGAAAAGGCTACTTGCATTCCAATTGAACTGGCAAAAGCAATGAACCTAAGCATCGATGAAATAATGGAATTGAAAACATTATCCGACAAAGTTGTTCAGAAAATTAATCAATAAAAAAAGAGCTATTCGTTTTTGAATAGCTCTTTTTTATTGTAAAATATAATATTTCTCACTGATTTTGCAGATTTAGCTGATTATAAATATCTAAAATTAATCTGCTCAATCAGCAAATCTGCGAGATATCTTTATTAATTAAATCTAAAATATTATTATCAAATTAATATTCAAATAAAATACTTCCCCAAGTGAAACCACTTCCGAAAGCTGACATACAAACCAAATCACCACGTTTCATTCTACCCTCTTGAATCGCTTCACTCAAAGCAATAGGAATGGAAGCCGCAGTTGTATTACCATATTTCTGGATATTCACGAAAACTTTTTCGTCCGGTAATTTCAACAATTGCTGAACATATTGTGCAATTCTGATATTTGCTTGGTGAGGAATCAACAAATCTAGATCTTCAATCGATTTTCCTGCTTTTTCAAGCGCTTCCAAAATGGTTTCAGGAAATCTTGTAACAGCATGTTTGAAAACGAAATTTCCGTTCATTACTGGATAAATATCTTCTGCTGTCAAAGAATCTGGGTTTTTAAGAAGATTATCGCTCCAGCCTAATTTGGTTCCTGGGAATTTCACTGCTAATTCTTCCGCATACTTTCCTTCAGAATGCATATTTACGGAGAGAATTCCTTTTGCATTTTCATCTTGGCTTGCAGATAAAACTACCGCACCAGCGCCATCTCCGAATATCACTGAAACTCCACGTCCGGCATCAGAAAAATCCAGTCCAAAAGAATGAATCTCTGCACCTACAACCAAAACATTTTTGTACAATCCGGATTTGATGAACGCATCTGCCACGCTCATTGCATAAACAAAACCTGAACATTGGTTTCGAACATCTAAAGCTCCAATAGTATCGCAGCCCAGCATCTCTTGCAACAACACACCAGAACCCGGAAAATAATAATCCGGAGACAAGGTTGCGAATACAATATAATCTATATCTTTTGCGGTAAGGTTAGCATTTTTGAGAGCGATTTCTGAGGCTTTCAAACCATAAAAAGAAGTTGTTTCTTCAGAATCCACTCGGTTTTTGCGATGTCTTCTTTCCTTGATTCCCGTTCTTTCCGTAATCCACTCATCGTTGGTGGTCATTAGTTTAGAAAGGTCATCGTTGGTCACTATATTTTCCGGGACGTAATGTCCCACGCCGGATATTACACTTTTAAACATTGGTGTGTTTTAGAAATTTTGACAAATGTAAATATTTTATTTATTACATAGATTTTTTATTGATTGTTGGAATTCAGTCGTTTGATTCAAAATTTGAAAAAGCTAAAAACACAAACAAAGCCCGTATTTATGTCAAATATTGAATATTGCGAAGCTCCAGCCCGACTTATCTCTATTTTTTATTTTTCTATTTGAATCGATGAACCACTACGTTAGGTTGAGCGGAAATCCTTTTTTGCTTGTACAAAAATTCTATCTAGTTAAAAAGTTTCTGCAAAAAAGATTGGGAGCGGAAAGCGGAAATAACTGCCTAAATAATTTGAAATATCGATAGTCTTGAAATAAGCAATATTTTAATTAGTTTTGTTCTATGCCGATAGAACAGAAATATAAAACTGCCAACTGGGAATGGATAGACGTGACTGCACCTACTGAAGAGGATTTACAGTTTTTGCACGAGCGTTACCACATCAATTATCTTCTGCTGGAGGATACGATAGATCCCAACCACCTTCCGAAATATGAAGAAGTGGACCAAGTGAAGTTTTTTCTGACCCGCGAATCTACGGATTTGGAGAAGCGAACACTGAACAACATCAGTGATATCAGTAGTAAATTAGGGATATTTTTACTTCCAAAACTAATTATTACTACACACAGAACGAAAAGCAAAAGCATCAATGAAGTTTTTGAGGAATTGAAAAAAGACCATCCGGAGAATATTTCGCGCGACCATCTGGCACTTCGATTGGCTTTGAAAATCATAAAAACCTTTGATGACGAGAGTAATACTTTGCTTGAAGTGATGGATAGTATGGAAAATGAAATCTTCCTGAAGACGACTAATCACACAAATCAAATCAGAAGGCTTTATAAACTGAAAAGAAAATCTGGTCTTAATACGAGAATCTTAACCATCTCCGGAGAATGGATTACTAAATTCAAAACTTTGGATTTGCAGGAAGTTGAAGTAATGGATTTACTTGATAAACAAAAAGATGTAATTGCAGATTTTGACCACGTGAATGCGCAAACTGTTAACCTCATCTCTATGTTTTTGGCGTTATCTGACCAAAAAGCGAATCAGGTAATGAAGCTTTTAGCCATCTATTCGGTTTACTTTTTACCGATTACGTTTATTGCCGGAATTTACGGAATGAACTTCGATAATATGCCGGAACTACATCATAAAAAAGGTTACTATTTTACTCTGGGATTAATGGCTTTGATTGTAATTTGTACTTTTATTTATATGCGCCGAAAAAAGTGGCAAGGCTAGATGAGTATAGAATTGCTGACATTTTATAACGTCGAAAATTTTTATCCGCCAGACAAAGATTCTGCAGAATCTTACCATTCCGGACTATACAATTGGGATGATTACAAATACAATCTGAAAATCAGAAAAATATCTAATGTTTTTCATTTTATTGAGGAAGATTTTGGACAATTGCCCTCTATTATTGGTTTGGCTGAGATTGGAGCAAAATCTGTTTTAGAAGATTTAACTCAAAAAAATTTGCCTCTCAATGATTACGAAATCATCTATGAACAATCCGCAGATTCCCGCAATCTAAGTGTGGCTTTGCTTTTTGATAAAGTGAAATACACGTTACTGAAATATCAAACTTTACAGTTCCAATTGGATGAAGAGAAAGAATTTGATACACGTGATATTTTGCAAGCGGAGTTCTTATGTCAAGAAAAAAAACTTCACATTCTTGTCCTCCATTTGCCTTCCAAAAGAAATCAGGATGAAAAAAAAGAACAACGAAATTTTATTATTGGAAAGTTAAAAGAAATACTTCAGAAACTATTTGATAAAGGAGAAGCTATTGTTTTGATGGGCGATTTCAATGAAAATCCGGATAATAAAGTTGTTCAGGAATTGCTTTTTGATAAAGATGGTGAACAAATTCTGAATAATCCTTTTGAAACATTATATAAGCAAAATCAATTTTCGACCTACCACGGAAAGAAAGGTGTTTGTTTTGACCAAATTTTATTTACTGAAAAAATTCTAAAAGAAAAATTCACTTTTAAAAATATCGAAGCTCAAATCTATAATTCTCCAAGACTAAGAAACAAAGATAACAAGAACAGCAATTATCCTTCCAGAACTTATTCAGGTTCAAGATATTTGAGTGGTTACAGCGACCATTTTCCTGTTATTTTAAAATTATTCCGGAATCACGAATCATAAGCTTTTATCATTTCAAAATTGAAAAGGCACAGTATATGCTTATAGCTAATTAAATCACACTAAAAAATTTAAGTTATGAGAAATCTATTATGGTTAGTCGCAGTCATTTGTATTATTGTATGGCTTTTAGGAATGTTAGGCGTTGTTCCGGGAATGGACACAGGAAGTTTAATTCACGTTCTTCTGGTTATCGCTATTGTAGTGGTATTATTTAATATCATCTCAGGAAGAAAGCCTCTGGATTAATTTTACGAATTAAAAATAAAACAGCCTGCTTATTAAGCGGGCTGTTTGTTTTATATCTTATTAGTTTTTGCATTAATTAAATTCCAAAAACACTATTTTCGCTGTTCAAAATCAAGAAATGACGGCCTCAGAATTTATACAAAAGCAATTAAATATCCCAACCAAAAACATAGATAGTACGCTTCAGCTTTTTTCCGAAGATTGCACTATCCCTTTCATTGCGCGTTACAGAAAAGACAAAACCGGTAATCTGGACGAGGTTGCCATTGAAAATATTTTCAAACTGAATAAGCAATTTGAAGAAATCGTTAAAAGAAAGGAAAGCATCCTGAAATCTATTGAAGAACAAAGTGCTTTAACTTCTGAATTAAGACAAAAAATAGAATTTAGTTTTGACTTGCAGGAGTTAGAAGATTTTTATCTGCCTTACAAAAAACGAAAAAAGACAAAAGCTGATACTGCTAGAGAAAAAGGATTGGAACCTTTAGCCAAAATCATTATGAGCCAACGTTCTGATGATATTGATTTTATCGCTTCAAAATATATTAATCAAAATGTTGCCGATGAAGAGCAAGCTCTGCAAGGTGCAAGAGATATCATTGCAGAATGGATTAATGAAAATCTCTATGTTCGTAAAAACCTGAGGCGATTATTCCAGAGAAAAGCCATTATTTCTTCCAAAGTTGTCAAGGCAAAAAAAGATGATGAAGCAGCACAAAAATTCTCACAATATTTTGAATGGCAGGAAGCCTTGAACAGAATTCCATCGCACCGTCTATTGGCAATGCTTCGTGCGGAAAATGAAGGTTTTGTAAAAACTTCTGTCGATATCGAAAAAGATGAAGCGCTTGACCTCATCGAAAATGCAATTATAAAAAGCAACAATTCATCTACAAAACAAATCGAAATAGCGATTGCTGATTCCTACAAGCGATTGTTAGAACCAGCTCTTTCCAATGAAGCGCTTCAGGAAGCTAAAGAAAAGGCAGATATCAAAGCGATTGAAGTTTTTTCTGAGAATCTTCAACAACTGCTACTCGCTTCGCCTTTGGGAGAAAAAAGAATTTTAGCAATCGATCCTGGTTACAGAACTGGTTGCAAGGTCGTTTGCCTGGATGAAAAAGGTGACCTTTTACACAACGAAAATATCTATCCGCACGCACCTCAAAACGAAAGCGGAATGGCGATGAAAAAAATCCGCTCGATGGTTAATGCTTATAATATTGAAGCCATCTCCATCGGCAACGGAACTGCCAGCCGTGAAACCGAATTCTTCATTAAGAAAATTGCATTTGATAAACCAATTCAGGTTTTTGTAGTTTCGGAAGCTGGCGCTTCAGTCTATTCTGCCAGTAAAATTGCAAGAGATGAATTTCCGAATTATGATGTAACCGTTCGTGGTGCTGTTTCTATCGGAAGACGATTAGCAGATCCTTTAGCCGAATTAGTAAAAATCGACCCTAAATCTATTGGTGTTGGGCAATACCAACACGATGTAGATCAGACCAAACTAAAGGAAGAATTGGACAATACTGTAATACGCTCCGTAAATTCAGTAGGAATTAACTTGAATACAGCAAGTAAATCATTATTAAGTTATGTTTCCGGAATTGGAGAAAAAATGGCTGAAAACATTGTGAGTTTTCGAACAGAAAATGGCGCTTTCACCGAAAGAAAAGAACTTAAAAAAGTACCACGATTAGGCGAAAAAGCTTATCAACAGGCAGCCGCTTTTGTGAGAATCAAGAATGCTAAAAATCCTTTGGATAATTCGGCAGTACATCCCGAGGCTTATAAAATCGTCGAAAAAATGGCGAAAGACTTAGGTTTGAAAACTGAAGATTTAATTTCGAACAAAGACAAAATAGCCTCTATCAATCCTGAAAAATATGTGACCAATGATATTGGAATTCTCGGAATCAGAGACATTTTGAAAGAATTAGAAAAACCGGGATTGGACCCAAGAAAAGCCGCCAAGGTTTTTGAATTTGATCCTAATGTAAAATCAATCAAAGATGTAAGACCTGGAATGATACTTCCCGGGATTGTCAATAATATTACAGCTTTCGGATGTTTCGTAGATCTCGGAATCAAGGAAAGTGGATTGGTACATATTTCTCAACTTAAAGATGGCTTTGTATCAGACGTGAATGAGGTAGTGAAGCTTCATCAGCACGTTCAGGTTAAAATCACTGAAGTGGATGAGGTAAGGAAGAGAATCCAGCTGACAATGATTTTATAAAAAGAATACTCTCAAAAATGTCAAGCAAAACACCTTGTTTTACCATCTGTAAAGACTGCGGAGGTCTCGGAAAGAAGAAAAAAAGAATCAAGAAAAGTCTGAAGCTCCGATACCAATCTGAAGTAGAAAATTTTGAAAAAAACAAAGGCCGCGGCAATGCTCCTTTACTTCCAGAAGCGCATTTGTACATTTGCCCAACTTGCTCAGGTTCAGGATTAATTTCTGCTGATGAGTTTCCAAATCCAGACACAGAAAATTTCCCACACATTACCATAATTGGTGGCGGAATTGGTGGTGTGGCGTTGGCGGTTGCTTGTCTGCATCGCGGTATTCCTTTTACAATTTATGAGCGAGACAAGTGTTTTAATGAGCGTTCGCAAGGTTACGGACTTACATTGCAACAAGCCAGCAAAGTGATAGATGGATTCGGAATTTCTAATCTGGAACAAGGCGTTGTTTCTACAAGACATCTGGTGCATAAACCCGACGGAACTGTGGTTGCCGAATGGGGAATGCGAAAGTGGATGGCAAACTCTACGAAAGCCAGTCCAAAAAAAACGAATATCCACATTGCCAGACAAGCTTTGCGCTCTACATTGATTCAACAATTAGGCGATAATGACAAGATACAATGGGGACATCAATTGATTGATTTTAATGAAGACAAGGACGGACAATTAGACCTTATCTTTCAAGTCAATGGCGAATCAAAAACCGCAAAAGCCGATTTGATAGTGGGTGCAGATGGCATCCGCAGTGCAGTTCGTAACATCTTAATTGGTGAAGCGAAGTCACCTTTGCGATATTTAGGCTGCATTGTGATTTTAGGGATTTGTCCTTTGAGCGCATTAGAAAACAATAATCATCCTTTGCTTGATTCGGCAACTGTTTTTCAAACTGCCAATGGGAATGAACGGATTTATATGATGCCTTTCAATTCTGAGTCTGTGATGTGGCAACTAAGTTTCCCAATGTCTGAGGAAGAAGCTAAAGAATTAAGTTCAAAAGGTTCTGAAGCTTTAAAAGAAGAAGCTATCAAACGTACGCAATGGCACGCTCCTATTCCTCAAATTATGGAGGCCACTCTAGCCAGTCAAGTTTCCGGATACCCGGTTTATGACCGAGAGTTACTCAATCCTGATTTATTACTAAATGCAGGAAAAGCTACATTAATCGGTGACGCTGCTCATCCAATGAGTCCGTTCAAAGGGCAAGGCGCCAATCAGGCTTTGCTGGATGCTTTATCTTTGGCTCGAATCATTTCGAAACAATGCCAACCAAAATCTGATTGGAAATCAAGAGGAATCCGAGAAAGTGTGCTAAAGCAGTTCGAAGCAGAGATGATTGAAAGAAGTTCAGTCAAAGTTGAAGATTCTGCAGCAGCTGCACAATTTCTACACTCAGACCTTGCGCTTTATGAAGGGAACGAACCGCGAGGTAAGGTTTTGAAAAGGAAGAATTTATTGTAATAAAAAAGCGATTCTACCACTGTAAAACCGCTTTATATAATTTAATTCTAAATCTTAAGAACTATCAATAATCTTTACTACTTCTTTTCGGCTCTCTCACTTCCGGCCATTTGGTTACAGCACCTTTATCATCATTCGGCATCATGCGCTTTTCACGGCTGGTGAATTCCGGATCTTCTGAAGCCATATAAGCTAAAAAGGAAGAAAGCAAAACTCAATGTGATTTTGTAGCTCTTTTTTTTGAAATAATCATTATAAGCTATAAAAGATTTATTAATACTTTAAAAGATTGTAGATATTTATCGTAATATTAATTTAATATTTAAATATATTTTATTTTTGTATCGAACACTTAATAACAAATGATTTGAAAAACAAAATATCTTTAAATAAGATTACACCGATTCGGCATAATATCATATTATTTTGCACCTTATTCTTCTATCCACTTTTGTCGGCTCAGAAGCATTATACGCCAAAACAAATAGATTCTCTGATTACATCTAATGAGAAACCGAATGACTGGAGCTTGGAAAGAAATATATATTTTCTTACTGATCTTTATAAACAATCTGAAAAGATTCATTATGAAAAAGGTATGTACCGATGCTTAATACAAATAAGCAATTGGTATATGATGAAGGCACAATATAAAAAAGCTCTCCCTTATTTAAAAAAAATAAAAAATCTAACATTAAACAATACTGACAATCTCAAATATAAAATTATGGCGCTTCAAAGCAAGTCTTTTGCTTTTACTAACTTAGGTCTGTATGATGATGCGCATGTTGCGATTGATGAATCAATCAGGCAGGCAAATATGATAAGTGATTCTGAAACGAAATTTAAGCTTTTGGGCAGGGGTCTTGATATCAAATCTGCACTTTATATTGAATTAAAAATGCCGCAGGATTCTGTGCTACTTTATCTGAAAAAATCAGCAGCTCAATATAAGCAAATAAAAAATACGTCGGAAAGAACAAACTTATTGAATGCTGCTTATATTAATATTAGCACTAGTTTCTTTAATGCAAAAAAATTGGATTCAGCGATTTATTATTCGCGTAAAGTAATTAACTCCAAGCAAATAAGTGAAGAATCAAAATCTCCTGTGTTTCAGACTTTAGCACAAATACATCGTGAAAAGAATAATTGGGACAGTGCATTTTATTATTATAAACAAGCCGAAGCAACATCGGTTAAACTGGGTAATCCTTTGGATTTAAAATCGATTTATCAAACACTTACCGAGATGTATGATAGATCTGGAGATAAGAAAAATGCTTTAATATATGCTAAAAAGTACGCCCACTTATCCGACAGTCTTAATGCTATTAATAAACAAAGTGTAGCAGTGGCTAATAAAAATATTAAAGAAAATCTTCAGGAAGAGAATTTATTCCAACAAAAACGCTTGTATTGGATTATAGGAGGTATTCTTGTAATTCTGTTTTTTTTAGCATTACTGTCATTATATATTTTTAGATACTATACTAAAGAGAAAAAAAGTATTATTGAAGAAAAAACAAAAGAACTAAAGGAACTTCATTCTAAAGTAAATGATTCCTTTGATGAGATAGTCTCTCTCGCAAAAAATAACGACAGCACTTTTTTAGGTCGTTTCAAAGAAGTATATCCGGATTTCTGTAATAAAATTCAGAAGATATGCCCGGACATTATCAATTCTGAACTAACTTTTTGTGCCTATCTCAAGCTGAATTTTTCAACAAAAGAAATTGCGACTTATACATTCACTGCAATTAAATCCGTTCAAAACAGGAAGAACCGCCTAAGAAAGAGACTGAATATCCCTTCTGATGAAGATATCTATATCTGGATAGATAAACTATAAAAAACAGGCTCCATTGGAATGGAGCCCATTTTTATTCTTTAATAATTTTTAAGGTGTGTTTTTGCCCGTCAAATATACCTTTAAGAAAATAAGCGCCTTTTGGAAGCTTGTTGACATTAAGCTGTCTGCCTTTCATGCCTTTGACATCCAGAACTTTCTGACCAGAGGTATCATAAATTTCTACATTAGTAATAATAGATGCTCCGCCAATATTCAGGACATCTTTTACTGGATTTGGATATATAGAAACAATTTTCTTATCGATATTATTAACAGCCATCACAGGATCTGGCAGCTCCAGACGAAAACCTATTGGAGATCCGTTTTTCTTCCCCCATCCTGTAATATATTTTCCATTGGGAGAAATTCCTGTTGGCAGATTAAAAGTCACATCTTGGGTATCAATTCCAAGGCTTTTTGCATAGGCAGTCAGCTCTACCCTTCCAGTCGTCGGAGTCCAGATGAAGCCCTCTCCTTTATCTGGTGCCGTACCGGTACCATCAAAAAGATTACGGAAATATCCCACTACCATGCTTCCATCGGCATTTACAGAAGTTGCTGCTCCAGAAAAACCTGTGTCTAGGCTCACGTCAGGATGATTGATTTTTATTACTCCAGTATCTTCGCTCCAGATGGTAGCATACCCCAGCAAACTGCTTCCTACTGCCCAAACTCCGTTATCTGAAACGTCTGAAACCTCATTCAAAGGTAAGCTACCGTATTCTGTTTCTTCCGTAACAAGAGTCTGGGTATTGTTTTTCCAAATAGCAAAGGTTCTTCCCATATCAGTATCCTGCCATCCGCCAACTACAGTTCCATCAGCGTTCACTGCGTTGGCTCTTGCACTATTACCTGCTACAGTACTGCCCATATCTATAATACCAGTTTCGGCACTCCACTTTACCGGATGCGCTGTACCTCCAGAAATCCACCCCAACCCTACTACTGTCTTTCCGTCGGATGATATGCCATAAGCCGTGGTACTTGATCCTCCTGAATTCGCACCCAAATCTCCCAGATAAGTATGTGTCTGTGTTGCCACATCATACAGGGTCATTTCGTTAATATTGGTGCCAGGGTTGGTTATAGACATAGCAATCTTACTTCCGTCCGAGGAAATACTTCCTGTACCGGACGCAGGAATCCCGTTGGTAACATCTCCAATGTTTTTCAATCCCAATGATGGTGTCCACATAAAGAAGCTATTTGCATAGATGCCGGTCACTGTTCCCGTATTGGATACATTGTCGGGATGTACTTCAACTCCCAGATTGCTTACCTGGGCATCAACCTGGTAAAAAAAAGCACCTATAGTAATAAACAGGGCAGAGATAATTTTTTTTGTCATAATGATTAGATATTTAGCTTGAGTAATATAATTTACCATTTTCCTATTGCAATCATAATATAAAACAATCAATACACATATACCCTTTACATACCTACATAGCTCAAATCACTATCTACAAAGAGTTTTTGGACTTCATCAAACATAACATTTCCTTTTAGGATTATAGAATATATAATCGGTCATCGCTTTTATATATCACAAAAATTCACATCAGGTACATAAAAGGTAGAGTGTTTTTTTGGCTATATAGCATTTATTATTCTCTTTGCAGCGCAAACACAGACACAAGTGATGTTACTGAACTTCTCAGTAGAGTACACATCGGGCTATTATGCTTTTCTTAATCTAAAATATTATAGCCCGGCTACCTACTTTCCTTCTCTTTTGTTGATGTTTTTGTTATACAAATGACATATCCAAAAACAATAATGAGCAGCTCCTGTTTTCCAAAATCTCTTTGGAAGAGTCTCCTATTGTCATTCTTTCTATATTCTGCGCAAACATACGCCCAGACAGTTGTTACAGGGATGGAATACATTACCATCAGTGAGGATGCTGTCATATCTATACAAAATGAAAAACAATCGGATGATGATCATACAGTAGATGAGAAATGCAGTATTGAAAATGAGACCATAGCATCTGAAAAGTCTTATATCAAGGAAAAAATAGTTAAAACCCTGATAAAGCGCGCTGGATCATCCGGATCATCGGAAGATAAAGGTCAAAAAGCAGATAATGACTATGATCGTCAGAAAATAAAGATCAACAGCAGTCCTTATGATAATGACACTTCATTTTCAGTTTCATCAGGCAGATCATTTTTAGCCTGCAACGTAGATTTTCAATGGCGAGCCTCCGGCGTAGCAGAAAAAGTTTATTTCACGCTATTTTTTGTATGGGATATATTCCCAATTTTCGGAAACCATCTTATTTCTTTTCTGGATAACACAAGCACTTATCATTCAGGAAGAGCACCTCCATATTGTTAGATTTTCTACAGTTATAACACCATTTTTACAAAACTCAAATTATATCCAGACCATTCTGAAGCGTACTCTGTCAAAATAAACGTAATCATTATTGGAGTGCGCAGAGGGCTGGTGGAATGATCAACATATAACACTTAAACACCTGATGAATTATGGCAATATTACACAAAATCAAAGCCTATCTCTATGAGAACCTCCTTACAAAGGACAATCCTAATGATTATATTGCACGCACTGTAAGCGAGCGTTCACTGAATGTTAAACAGATCTGTGAAGCCGCAGTCAACAGGGGCGGAGCAGACGTATCTGCTGCTGCTATGGAGCACGCCACCAGCCTGTTTCTGAAAGAAATGGCTTACCAGCTGTGCGATGGCTATTCTGTCAATACAGGCTATTTTACTGCCGGAACTCAGATCCGCGGGGTTTTTGACAGCCCTTCGGAAACCTTTAGCAGTGACAAGCACAATATCCTTTTTCAGTTTAACCAGGGAGAAAAGCTAAGAGCCGAGATCCCCAATATAGAAGTGAGTATACTGGGGATTGCAGACAGTGCCTGTTCTATCTTACAGGTGACCGATGTCAAGAGTGGTGCTGTAAATGACCTTATCACGCCGGGCCGTAACCTCAAGATCTCCGGTAATAAGATAAAGGTAGTGGGAGATGATCCAAACAACGGGGTCTTTTTTGTGAATACCACTACACATGAGAGAGTCGTGGTAGAAAGCAATGACATAGTGACCAACAATCCCTCGGAGCTCATTATCGTAATACCCGATCTGGCATCCGGCACCTATACCCTGGAGGTACTGACACAGTTCTCCGGAACACAAATGCTGAAAGAGCCTCGCATGGCCAGCTTTGACAAGGTACTGACTGTACAGTAAGACCATAGCTGGAACAGGCTATCTGTTCCGGGCGGAACAGACCGTATGTCTCGGGCGGAACACGACAACTGTTCCGAACGGAACAGACGGTATGTTCTGAAAGATAAAAATAAGGTTTCCTAAGTAGACTATGCTTAGGAAATCCAGAGATTAAAACACAAAATTTAGTTTAACTAAAATACTTATGATAAAAAAAATTGACTTTTTAAAAACAAGTAAGCTTATTGCATTTGCATTGCTATTTCTTTGTGCCGTTGTTTTTGCTCAGGCGCCCGGCATACAATGGCAGAAGCTATATGGTGGATCATCTTATGAGTGGTTTTATAAGACCATACCAACTTCCGATGGCGGTTATATTGCCGTTGGACAAGCCGCTTCTACCGATGGAGATGTTACAGGAACTGGCTATACTAAACAAGATGCTTGGATCGTAAAAACTGATGCCTGTGGTAACAAACAATGGGATAAAATATTAGGCGGAGATGGAAGTGATGAGAATTTTTATGATATCAAGCAAACCAATGACGGAGGCTATATTGTAGTTGGGTCATCTGATTCTTCAAATAATGGAACAGTCTCCGTGACTGGTAAAGGACTTACCGATGTATGGGTAGTCAAGCTTAATAGCTCGGGAGCAACACAATGGCAAAAGCTATATGGTGGTTCAAGGCCAGATCAAGGCTACTCCGTATCACAAACATTAGATGGAGGATATATTGTAGGAGGAACAACTCAATCGGTAGATGGAGACCTTTCTGGCAATACAAGTGTTCTTGTAAAACCTGTAGTTATGAAATTGGATACGAACGGAAATTTAAATTGGGTAAAAACCTATATCTGGCAAAGCGATTGGGAGATTTTATCTGAAATTATACAAACTGCGGACGGTGGATACATTTTTGTTGGAAATTCCTTTAATAGTGGTAATTCTGATGCCATTGCTTATAAATTAAATTCAACCGGAGTTGTAACCCGGAAACAGCTATATGGCGGCAATGGTTATGATCGCTTTACTAATGTGAGAAGTACTTCAGATGGAGGATATATAGTAGCAGGCTATTCGGACACCTCAAATAATGGGAGTGTATCAGCCACTAATCATGGTGGATCAGACGTATGGCTTGTAAAGCTCACTTCAGCAGGTTCAAAGTCCTGGGATACACTATTAGGGGGTTCTGGAGAAGAAAAAATCACTAATTCTAATCTAACGATAGATACAGATGGAGGTTATGTCATCTGTTCATCATCTACTTCTTCGAATAGTGGTAATGTAACAGATACTAATCATGGAGCGCAGGATGCTTGGGTATTTAAAACCAACTCGTCCGGTGTCATTCAATGGCAAAAACTTATTGGGGGGACTGCAGATGATCAATTATTTTCTATATATAATACGGCTAATAATAACTATATTTTAGCAGGTTACTCTGAGTCATCAGCAAGTGGCGATATAAAAGACACCAACAAAGGATCCTTAGACGCATGGCTATTAAAGTTGGGAGATGTTACGCCAACGCCTGTTATAACAACAACGTCAGCAACTTGTTTTTCAGCAGGTACAGCAACCATTAGCAATTATAATGCTTCTTATAGCTATACCTTCCTGCCTGTAGGACCAACTATCGGAACAAATGGTTTAATATCAGGAATGGCAGTGGGCACAAACTACACTGTTACTGCAAGCGGAGGAAACTGTACTTCGGCAACCAGCGTTTCATTCAGTATTGCAGCGCAACTTAGCGGTGCATCCTGTAGTCCCTGTACATCCCAGCGTATTATCAATTCTTCATTAGTATATTCAGGTGAATATACCGGATGGACCTTAGCTAACACTGATGTGACCAGACCTTCAGGCAGCAATCAGGGGGTGAATTTCCAAAGAGATGGGCAGATTAATGATCTTACTCAAAATTTAACGAAGGTAAATCCTCAAGGCAACACTTCTCCTGTATTTAACATCAAGATAGGACCTTATGATGCAGTGCCACAGGCAAGCAGTAATAAAGCATCTCTTGAATTTTACTACGATAATGTGTTATATATGCGAATATCAACCACCAATGGAGTAACGACAGGAGGTGCCAATGTAAATTATTTCAATGGTGCAAGTGGGAATTATGCAACTAAAGTACCGATGAATACTTCTGGTGTGGGTGCTACTGTTTCCGCAACAGTTCAGCTTACTTTACCTGCTACAGTATCTAATTTTGGTCAGCTAAAGATACATTATGATGGTTCAGGTACAACCCCAGTAGATGACTTTTACATAGGAGAAGTTAGTCTGATAACAACAGTAGCTACTCCTGCCATCCCTACAGTAACAACTACTGTGGCCACCTGCTCGTCAGACGGAACGGCAACTATAAGCAATTATAACCCTTCTTATACTTATACATTTACACCAACAGGTCCAACTGTGGGTCCAACTGGTTTAATATCTGGAATGATCACAGGAACAAACTATATAGTAAAAGCAAGTATTGAAGGCTGTCAATCTTCTGCAAGTTCTTCGTTCAGTATTGCGGCATCGCTTAATTGCACATTTGTATGTAACACGAAATTCTATTTGTCACAATATCCTTTAGCAGGAACAACAACTCTGTATGAATTAGACAATACCACTAATCCTTTTACAATAACTTCTATAGGTGCTTCTCCAGCGGGTATGAAAGTAAATGGTATTGGCTACAATACAGTAGATAATTTGATCTATGGGATAAGAACCGACACTGGTTTTACGAACTATATGGTAAGGATAGACGCCAATGGAGTATTTACCAGCTTGGGTGCTGTGACTAATTTACCAACAGGTGGCTATAACTCTGGTGCATTTGATAACGGTGGAAATTACTATTTACTTAATTCCGGGTCAACGAGGTTTTATAGAATAGATGTAACAACCAATACTGCTACATTGATTACACTTTCAAGGTCATTAAATGTGAACGATATTGTTTATGATAAAATAACAGGAATGTTTTTTGGCTACGAAGGAATATCAGGAGCTAATATATTAGTTTCTATTGACCCTGCCACCGGAACTGTTACCAATATCGGAGCAAGCGGATTACCGGATGGTACTCTCGTAGGAGCCTTGTATGTCGATGCCTCTGGAGATATTTTCGGAAATGCAGATAATGGTTCAGGCTTTTATCAATTCAATAAAACTACAGGTAGAGCCGTGAAAATTTCCAACTCGATTGGTGCCAATGGAAACGATGGGACAAATTGCCCTGATGCGGTAATTACTTTCCCGGCAGATTTGAGCGTTACCAAAACAGATGGTAAGACCTCTTATATTCCTGGTACAACCAACACCTATACTATTGTAGTAAGCAATACCAATGGGCCATACGGTGTGCTTGGAGCTACGGTGTCGGATTCTTTGCCAGCCGGCATCCCTGCTGCTAATATGTTATATTCCGTGCCTGTACTCACAGGTGGTGCGACCACAAGTATTACTGGTTCCCAAACGGGTGCTCTTAATGATGTGGTAGGTCTTCCTGTAGGCGCTACAATCACCTACACCATTACTATCAATGTCCCTGTGGCATATACCGGTAATCTTACCAATACTGTTACGGTAATTCCACCGGTAAACTCTTCAGATCCTACTCCGGGGAATAATACAGCAACAGATACGGATACTGAAATGTGGCCTACTTGTACTTTTGATAATACAAATGGCGGAAATACGACGCCTGTTCCAGTAGCAAAATCTAATATAAGTGCAAATGCCGCCCCTACTATTACATATTTACAAAATGCCTCTGCTTCCGCATCCAGAACCAATGAATTTGATTTTGGCGGAGTAAATCTTACCAATTCTACAGGGAATACAATACCAAATGTATTGATCGATATAAGTAAGTTAGGTTTCTGGACGCAGAATGTATCTGGAACTACTTTTAAAATATATGCATATAACCAAGCCAACCAAGCTTGGGAAGGGACTTTGGGTAATGGGCAGACCGCTTATTTCAAGATATTAGGTGTTTCAGTAAACGGTGCTCAAATAACAAATCCGAACATCAGGTTGCTTCCCGTCCAAAATTCTGCATCGGTAACAGGATATCATTTTGCTTCTACAAGTGATACCGTTTCTGACGTTGCGACGTCTTTTACAGATGGAGGCACAGGAACTAGTTACTCTATTACTGGTTCTACGGTTTCTCTTCCTCAAAATCTGCCTGTAATAGATTTGGGAGCTTTAGCCAATGGATCTACGCTTACAAATGTTAAAATCAGAATGGGATTGGTAATGCCGAATAATGCAGATGCCTGGGTAAACAATCCGGATACGGGAACAGGTGATATTGATTATTATGTATATGGGTTTGCGGATGTTTGGGGTACAGGTTACGATTTTGGAGATGCCCCATCAAGTTACGGGATAGCACAGCATGCTCCTTCATTATGTAGTCCGGCAATTTACATAGGACCAAACAGACAGGATTATGAAAGTTCTGTTACAGTAAATACAACAGCTGATGCTGATGACCTGAATATGCCAAATTATGATGATGAGAACGATAGCCTACCTGATTTTTCAGCAGGTCAAACTTCATATTCTATTACTTTACCATATGTAAACAACGCTGCTTCCGGTACTGTAAGTGCTTGGATAGATTGGAATAACAACGGCGTTTTTGATGCTTCGGAACGGGCCAATACAAACATATCTACAGGAAGCGGAAATATAGTTCTTACTTGGAAAACCTCTGGAGCTGCAAGCGGAGAAGGGGTAATACCATCCGGAATCACGACAGGGTATAAAATGGTGCGCACCCGTATTGGGACTATAAGTTCAGAAATATTGAGTGTGTCCGGCATAGCGAAAGATGGTGAGGTAGAAGACAGGCTTCTATTTGTTTCTGCATATTGCACCAAACCAGGAGATTTCACAACAGGAGGTACACCTACAAAAATAGGTATCACAGTTCAGGAAAAACTTTCGGGTTGGCCAGAGTCTATTCCTAATGGTCATATAGCTTTGGAATCAAAAGAAAAAGGATTTGTGATTACGAGAGTTTCGCACGTGAGTACAACACCGGATCTCACAAATGATTCTATCAAAGATCCTAAAGAGGGAATGCTGATCTATGACATTCAGGACAAATGTGTAAAATTATTCAATGGGATTACATGGAATTGTATTCGTAGAACTTGTAATGACACTAATTAAAAACGACATCAACAATGAATTATAAAATAATAATCAATAGTCTAATACTTGTTTTGCTGGCAGATTTTGCCAGCGGACAAGTCTCTATGGGAGGTAAACAAAGTGTAGAAGGAACAGCCACAATTCTGGATTTTAATAGCCAAACTGGTAATATAAAAGGAATAATCCTTCCGGCAGTGGATGATATTTCCAAAGCATTGTCTTCTGACCCTGTGAGTAATAATGGTACATTTTTATTCAATAAAAGCAATCAAAAAGTTCAGGTCTACGAGAACAACGTATGGAAAGATCTTTCGGATGCCGGAAGCAGTAGTAATCTTGTTATTAACACTTCTGATGAGAAAACTGGAGGTGTGGTTATAGGTGCTTCAAGCAGTCCTGCAAAAGGGGTTCTTATCCTGGAATCGTCGGATAAGGCAATGATCTTACCAAGAATATCAGAACCGCATAAAAATGTTAAAAGCCCTTATCCGGGAATGATGTGTTTTGATACGGTAAGCAGAACACTTGCAGTATTTGATGGTGCAAAATGGAATTATTGGAATTAACAATCTCTGATTTATAAAAGAATCCTAACGAAGTGTTTTGCTTGCGGGATCTTTTCCTGCAAGTTTTTTGGCCGGGCAGTTTTTTAAAAACTAGATTTTATCATTGTCTATTTTTTTCTGTCTGGCTTTTTTTTATCATTTGATAATATGTTTTAACATCTTATATCTTATCCAAGTCTGATTGACCATTAAAAAGCTTATATAATTAATCAGTAATAATACATACTAAATTTATTTTTCTTGTCGGAATTGACCATAACAGGCCGGCAAGTTTATTCGCCGGGCAGTTTACATCACTAACTTTCTTCATACTGCTGCCCGGTTTTTTTATAGTGATATGAAATTGCAATACAAATACTTTATCTATGGATACACAAATACAAAAAATAGATGCTGTGGTAAAACATTATTTGCAGAAAATCATACAAATATTCTGAAACTCATATTAGCGAATTAAAAGGATACTGATATCATAAATAAAAGCGTTTCATAAGTGAGACGCTTTTTACTTGTACAATTAATAATCTTTACTGCTTCTTTTCGGTTCTTTCACTTCGGGCCATTTGGTCACAGCACCTTTATCATCATTAGGCATCACGCGCTTTTCACGGCTTGTGAACTCTGGATCTTCTGACGCCATATAAGCTAAAGTCGCAGTCAGAATCACGTTATTTTTCAACTCATCGAAAATGATTTTGTCATACGTATCTTTGGTCGTGTGCCAAGTGTAACCGAAATACCCCCAATTAAGTGAACTCAACGAAAATCCTGGAACGCCCGCTGCTACGAAAGAAGCGTGGTCGGAACCACCTCCACCGGGAATTCCTGGAAAAGTACTTTTGATCTGGTCTTTTACTTTTTTAGGTGCTGCATCCAACCATCTCCCGATATAAGCATAAGAATCTTTGAAACCCTGTCCGCTGATGTCCACTACTCTTCCAGTTCCATTATCCTGATTGAAAACTGCCTGCACGCCTTTGATAATTTCCGGATTGTCGGCTACAAAACCTCTTGAACCATTCAGTCCTTGTTCCTCGCTTCCCCAAAGTCCAACAACAATGGTACGCTTTGGATTGGGATAATATTTTTTAAGGATTCTCATCGTTTCCAGCATCGTCAAAGTTCCTGTTCCGTTATCTGTTGCCCCTTGAGCACCGTCCCAGGAATCAAGGTGAGCGGAAAGAATCACATATTCGTTTGGTTTTTCTGAACCTTTTATCATTCCGATGGTGTTGAAAGATTTGGCTTCCGGAAGAACTTTGGATTGTGCATCCACTTTGATTCTCGGTTTTGCGCCTTTTTCTGCCATTCTGTAGAGCATTCCGTAATCTTCCAAATCGATATCGAACATTGGAATTGATTTCGTTTTCGCCCCGAAAATACGATTGGTACTATGGATTCCTGTCCAGTTGGAAATGGCAATTCCTGCAGCTCCCGCTTTTTCAAAAGCTTCCGGTAATGTTGTGTTATCATATCCGATAGTCTTAATATAATCTGCGAAATCCTTTTTAGCCTGTTCTTTCTCGGCTTTCAGTTTTTCGTACAATTCCGGTGTTGCAAATTCTTTGATTTGTTCATCAGAACGACCGATTTTATGATATTGCGCCATCAAAACGATTTTACCTTTCACCGACGGCAGCCATTTATCAAATTCGGTTTTGGAAGATACTTTCGGAAGAATCACCACTTCTGCTTCTACCGCTTTTTTGGTTGCCGGACTCCACGCTAATTGGGTTGCAGATAATGTTTTAGTTCTTGGATAAACCAAATCTACGTGTGTTGTTCCGCGCTGCCAGCCTTTCCACGTTCCGAATTGCTGAAGATTAGCATCGATTCCCCAAGATTTCAATTTATCGGCTGTGTAATTGTTAGCGGCTAACATCTCTGGTGTCCCGACAAGACGCGGTCCGATGCCGTCTAGAAGTTCGTAAGCCATATCTTCCAATTGGGAATTGTTATTGACTTCATTCACAAAACTTTGAACGATTGGATTAAGTTTTTCTTCAGATTTAGTTTGAGCGTTGGTTAAGGTGATTTGAGCTGCAAAGAAAACTGCAGACATTGTTAAAAATGAGTTTCTCTTCATATCTTTTATTTGATTCCGATAAAGATAGGAATAAGGGATTTAAACGCAAAGATTAAATAACGAAACTATTACTAAAGCTCGGGATCCTTCGATTAAGTATTTTTAGTGTCTATCCTAAACGTTGTCGGGCTGAGCGGAGTCGAAGCCCCTGTTAATTGAACTTAATATAAAACAAAACCCTTTCAGAGTTTGAAACTCTGAAAGGGTTGAATATTAAGAATTATTTTATTTTAAGGATTCGTCGAGAAAATAGAACCATTAGCAATCAATGCGCGTCTGTTCATTTTCAGGATATCTCTTACCCATTCTGCAAAATCTTCTGGCTGAAGAACCTTATCCGGATTACCGTCCGTCAAACCGCCATTGATGCTCATATCGGAAGCAATGGTACTCGGTGTCAGCGTAATTACACGAATATTCTGCTTTCTCCACTCTGCCATCATCGACTGTGAAAGGGAAACGACAGCCGCTTTGGAAGCCGCATAAGCCGACATATTCGGTCCGCCTTTCAATCCTGCTGTGGAAGCAACATTCACGATGTCACCTTGTCCTTTTTCTTTCAAAAACGGATAAACGGCTTTAGCTGTGTAATAAACGCCGAAAAGATTGGTTCTAATCACTTGTTCCCAAACATCCGAAGCCATTTCCTCGATGCTTCCAAAGTCACCGATTCCTGCATTGTTGACCAAAATATCGATTCCGCCTAATTCGTTTGCTAAAGATTCGATTCCTGCTTTAACTTCTAATTCGTTATCAACACTGAAAACTGCGTAAGCTACTTTCACGCCGGTTTGTTTCAGTTCGTTAACTGCTATTTTGAGATAATTTTCGTTTCTTCCCGTGATACCAACGTTCACACCTTCGTTGGCAAGAATCTGAGCTACAGCTTTTCCAAGTCCTCTTCCACCTCCTGTGATAATGGCATTTTTACCTTTAAGATTCATAATCTGATTTATAAAATTTGAAGGTGCAAATTTACCAAACACACGTTTAAAATCCGAATAAAGTCTTATGATTTAATACAAGTTTATCATTGAGAAATTCGATTGAGTTTACAAGATACTTTTTTTGGAACACAAAGTGCACGAAGTTTTTTATACATTGTTGTTTGTTAAGTTCACAAAGCCGTAAAACTTAAAAAAGAAAAGCAAGACTTATATAAGCGTAAGCGCCTTTGTGAACTAAAATATCCAAAATATTATATATTCTTCGTGAGCTTTGTGTTCAAAAATTCTCAGATAACAATTACATTAAATTATATATTTAATAAAATTTAACCTGACTATGCGACAAAATTATTTGCCTTTTAATTGGTCAGGAATGTTAGTCGTAATGAAATTGATTCCTTGATTTTTGAGTTCTTCGTAAATTTTGATATCATTCACAGTCCAGGAATTGGTAATCAAACCAAGCGAATTGGCTTCTGAAATCCAAGTCGGGTTTTTCTCAAAAACGCTGTAATGATAATCCAATCCGTCCAAACCTTCGGCTTTGATTTGCTGAGGAGAAAGATTTCCTTCAAGATACTGGACTTTTGCAGACGGATTTTGTTTCTTGATTTCTTTACAAATATTAAGACTGAATGAGATATAATCACTTTGGCTGTCGAGTCCGAGGTCTTTTACGGTTTTCAGAACTTTGGTAACGATTTCGTTTTCACGCTCTTTGGATTTGGTTGGTTTTATTTCGATAATTAATTTTACGGAAGCATCTTTCTTTCCTTGCTTCAGATAATCTTTCAGGGTTGGGAGTTTTTCTCCGTTGGATAATTTCAGTTTTCTCAAATCGGAAAAATCAGTTTCCGCGATTTCCATTTTTCCGTGATGCTCGTCGTGATTGATCACCAATTTCCCATCTTTGGTCATATGAATATCGAATTCGGTTCCATAAATTTTCAGTTTCTGAGCATTTTCTAAGGACTGAATCGAATTTTCCGAAGTTTTGGGCTGTGTATTCCAGAACCCACGATGGGCGATAATTTGAGTTTGGGCGTTGATAAACATAGTTGTGACAAGGGTTAAACTACAAAATACTTTCTTCATTTTTCTGATATTAATAAATTTTGAACGCAAAGTCCACAAAGATTTTTTAATTACTAAACTTTTTTAAGGTTCGCAAAAGCGTAAAACTTAGCAAGACTCGCAGAATTCAAATCTATGTGGATTATTTTACAAGTAAGCAAATTACTCATTTTATTTTTAGTCGTTCTCCTTGTTTTGGTTATTTTTGCTTTAAATAAATTTTCCCAATGTCCGAAAACATTCAGCAAAAGATAGAATCCCTGAGAGAAGAACTTCATCAGCATAATTACAATTATTATGTTCTTGATAATAATACGATTTCTGATTTTGAATTTGATGAAAAACTAAAAGAACTTCAGGAGCTGGAAACAGCACATCCAGAATTTTTCGATGCTAATTCTCCGACTTTGCGTGTTGGTGGCGGAATCACGAAGAATTTCCCGACCGTCCAGCATCAGTACAGAATGTATTCTCTCGACAATTCTTATGATTTTGACGACCTTGAAGATTGGGAAAAACGAATCATCAAAACCATTGATGAACCTGTAGAATTTGTAGCCGAACTGAAATATGACGGCGCTTCGATTTCCATTCTTTACGAAAACGGAAAATTGTCGCAGGCTGTTACGCGTGGCGACGGTTTTCAGGGTGATGAAATTACTAATAATGTAAGAACGATTTCTGATGTTCCTCTGACCTTGAAAGGTGATTTTCCTAAACGATTTTTTATCCGCGGCGAAATTTATCTTACTAGAAAAAACTTTGATAAAATCAATAAAGCTCGTGAAGAGGAAGGTTTGGATTTGTTTATGAATCCGAGAAATACCGCCAGTGGAAGTCTGAAAATGCAGGATTCCGGAGAAGTAAGAAAACGTGGATTGTCGGCGGTTTTGTATCAATATATTTCGGATGAATTTCCGGCAGATACCCATTGGAACATCCTTGCTAAAGCCAAAAACTGGGGCTTTCGAGTTTCGGAAGACCAGGCGAAATTATGTAAAACATTGAATGAAGTAAAAGAATTCATCACATTTTGGGATACAGAACGACACCAATTACCTTTTGAAATTGACGGCATTGTTTTGAAAGTTAATTCATTAAAACAGCAAAGACAACTCGGTTATACTGCCAAATCGCCACGTTGGGCAATGGCTTACAAATTCAAGGCGGAAAAAGTGGAAACCGAATTGCAAAGTGTTTCTTATCAAGTTGGAAGAACCGGTGCCATTACGCCTGTTGCGAATCTGAAGCCTGTTTTATTGGCAGGAACAACGGTAAAACGCGCGTCTCTTCATAACGAAGATATTATCAAAAAACTGGATTTGCACGAGCACGATTTTGTATATGTCGAAAAAGGCGGCGAAATTATCCCAAAGATTGTTGGTGTGAATACTGAAAAACGAACGCTTTTACAAACCCCAATAGAATACATCAAAAACTGCCCGGAATGTGGAACTGTACTGGTAAAAATTGAAGACCAGGCGATTCATTTTTGTCCGAATGAGCTGCATTGTCCCCCACAAGTAGTGGGAAGAATGATTCATTATGTTTCCAGAAAAGCTTTGAATATCGAGAATCTTGGCGGAGAAACGATTGAGCAACTCTACAGAGAAAAGCTGATTGAAAACCCTGCTGATTTTTACACACTCAAAAAAGAGCAGCTTCTTCCACTTGAAAGAATGGCTGAAAAATCGGCTCAGAATATTCTGGACGGGATTGAAAAATCGAAAGAAGTTCCATTTGAAAAAGTATTATTCGGAATCGGAATCAAACACGTTGGAGAAACGGTGGCGAAGAAACTGGTCAAGAATTTTTCTACGATTGATGAATTGAAAAATGCAACTTTGGAAGAGCTTTGCCAAGTTGAAGATATCGGAATGAAAATCGCGGTCAGCATCACGGACTTTTTCCAGAATTCTGAAAACATTCTGATGATTGAACGCTTGAAATCATACGGAGTTCAGTTGGAAAAAGGAGAAAACACGAATGAAGTCTTATCCAATGTTTTGGAAGGAAAAACGTTTCTTTTCACTGGAAAATTGTCGCTTTTCACAAGAGAACAAGCAGAAGAAATGGTGGAAAAACATAACGGAAAAAATATCTCGGCAGTTTCAAAAAACCTCAATTATCTGGTGGTTGGAGAAAAAGCCGGAAGTAAACTAAAAAAAGCGCAGGACATCGGAACGATTACGATTCTGGATGAACAGCAGTTTTTGGATCTGATTGGATAATTTGAGTTGGAGGGTTTGAGAGTACAAGCGTTTGAATTATGAGAAACGTTGATTGAATGTCGAATCTCCTAGCCCTGATTGCAGTGGAAATCCCGCAGTGAGGCGACGGAGCAAAGCGGAGTCGACCGAGCGAGGAATTGTAACGGAAAGCAGGTTCCCGGCTCCTAAAAATTAATTTTCTGATGAGAAATGAAATTGAAAATAAACTGATGAAAAAGAATACCAAACCGACGAGTATGCGGATTTTGGTGTATGATTTTCTGGACTCTCAGGATGTGGCTTTGTCTTTGTCGGAGATTGAAAATCAGTTTGAAAATGCCGATAGAATCACGATTTACAGAACGCTGAAAACTTTCGAAGAAAAAGGAATCGTTCACAGTATCCAGGAAAATAGCACTACAAAATATCGGCTTTGCGAGGATGACTGCAACGAAAATACACACAGCGACAGACATCTGCATTTCTACTGCAAAATCTGTAAACAGACGACCTGCAAAGAGAATGTAACGTTTGCAGACCACCCGAATCTAGGTTTCCGAATAGATGAAGTTAGGTTTTTTGCGAAAGGGATTTGTGAAAACTGTCTCGACGAAACTTTGTAATAGTATTGCACTTTCCACAGCTTTAATTTTGCGGAAAAATCAGCTATGGAATTATTGATCAAAATCTTTTTACCCACTTATTTTATTCTATTTTTCGGGATTTCTTTTGTTGCGAAAACGATTATTGTTGCCAGAAGAATCAAGAAAAACCCTTTGGTTTTACCCCAGGACGAAAGTGCTTATGCGCTAGTTGGAAATTATTTCAAACTTTGTCTGGCTGGGATTTTCGTTTATGTTATTTTGTTTCCGTTTTTGTCGGAAAGTTCTTTTCTTTCTATTGACTTTCTTGATGTCGAGTTCCTGAAATTCGTTGGATTGATATTCATGTTATTAGCTTTGATTTGGACGATTGTTGCTCAGAATCAAATGAAAGATTCCTGGAGAATCGGGATTGATAACAATATGAAAACTGAATTGGTAACTTCCGGATTATTTTCGATTTCCAGAAATCCTATTTTCTTTGGAATGGTTGTAAGTTTGGTCGGTCTTTTCTTTCTTACACCAAATGCGGTTTCTCTATTGTTTTTGATTCTGGGTTATGTATTGATTCAGGTTCAGATAAGACTGGAAGAGGAATTTCTTTATAGACAACATGGGGAAAAGTATCTGGATTATTTGATTAGAACAAGAAGGTTGATATGATAGATTTTTCTTAATTTTAATCAATATTTTTCTATGGAATTTTTGGAAATGTTCGCCTTGCAAAATGACCTTTTATTAATAATCATCTCAGTTTTTATCGGTCTTATTATTGGCGCCGAAAGAGAATATCGTAATAAATCTGCCGGTTTAAGGACTTTCATATTGGTAAGTTTTGGGTCTTGCTTATTTACCATTCTTTCTATCAAAATCGGAGTCGAGAATCCAGACAGACTAGCCGCCAATATTATTACAGGAATTGGTTTTCTTGGTGCTGGTGTTATTTTCAAAGACGATAATAAAATTGGAGGTATCACGACCGCCACAACGATCTGGGCAACCGCTTCTCTTGGAATGGCTATTGGTTCCGGTCACATTGCTCTAGCTCTTTTGGGAACGATTCTGGTTTTATTGATTCTCAGCTTGTTGACTTATCTCCAAGATTACATTGATAATCGTCATAAAATCAGGGAATACCGCATTGTAACAAGCTCCAAGGATGACTTCCAATATTGTGAAGCGATGTTTAAAAATCATCATTTGAAATACCTCATCATCAAACAGCAATTTACTACAGGAAGCCTTGCCACCACTTGGAAGCTGACAGGGAAAAACACAAATCACGAAGCGCTTATTCAACAATTGATGAATGATGATAAAATCAATGCTTATCAATTTTAATCTTTAGACAAAGCAAAACAATTCATAAAACCCGAATCACATTTGCCAAGCCATCAGATTACGAAGCCATATTAAAAAAGGCATTCAGAATTCTCCAAACACCTTTTTACTTTAACTAATAAATATTATAAATCAATTCTGATTTTTCCTCAGCCATTCCAATCGTCGTTGGTCTGGTAAATGTTTGACAGAAAAATTTTCAAAAGTCGCTTTGAAACCGTTTCCGTCCGGACTTGCTGCCATAAAACCAACCTGAACCGGTGTGTTGTCTTGCAGATAAGCATTTCGCATCATTACATATTCTTTGTCATCAAATGAATAAAAAATCTCAACGGCATCTAACCTTCTTACGGCTTTTATCCAGACAAATGGCGGCGTTTTCTCGAGAACAATCACACTCCAATCACTGGTTTTGTGAGTTACAACTGTACTCAGATTAAATTTTCCATCAACGAATTCCACACCGGCTTTGATGTAATTTTGTTCATCAATTCTGAGCATTAGTCCCATTTGGTCAAATCGGGCTTTGTAATCTCCGGTGATTTTAACTTTCGTTTCGAATTCTCCACCGTAAGTCGAATAATAAAATGGCGCATCATCCACCGTAAAACCATAATGCGAAATTCTCCAATAATCGCTTTGCGGCGTGACGGTCATTGTAAGTCTTTTGTCTTTGATTTCCCATTGTGAAGGCTCGTTGAACCAGGTCATTTTTTCCAAAGATTGTGCTTTTGTTTGGAAAAAAGCCAACATCAGAATTGATGCTAATATAATTTTCTTCATTCTTAATATAATTTTAAACGCAAAGTTTCTTAGTTTGATTCAATGTTGTAACCGTCACAAAGACGTTTTACTCATCAAAGTCAAGTAGTTACATTAAACCACAAAAGACATAAAAGAATTTCAGCTGGTTATTAGTTTGGATTATAAGAAAATATGAACTTTTAAATATTCCTGAACTTGTACTTTTATGCCTTTTGTGGTTTTTATTTTTATATTTCCCTGATGACTTTACAAGGATTGCCGACGGCTAAAACATTCGCTGGAATATCTTTTACGACGACGCTTCCTGCACCAATGACAGCATTATCACCAATGGTAACACCCGGAAGAATGCTACAACCTGCGCCAATCCAAACGTTATTTCCGACGGTGATAGGTTTTGCATATTCCAGTCCTGTGTTTCTGGTTTCTACATCAAGAGGATGATTCACGGTATAGAATCCGCAATTCGGGGCAATGAAAACATTGTCTCCGAAAGTCACTTTTGCGCAATCGAGAATCACGACATTAACATTGGTGTAGAAGTTTTCCCCGATTTCTATGTTGTAACCGTAATCACAGTAGAAAGGCTGTTCTATCAGGAACATTTTCCCTGTTTTGCCAAATAGCGTTTTGATAATACCTTTTCGCTCCTTCATTTTAGAAGGCTGAGTCTGATTGTAGCGGAAGCACAAATCCTTGCATCTCTGTCTTTCCTCCACCAATGTTGCATCATTTGCATCATATAATTCGCCGGAGAGCATTTTTTGTTTTTCGTTCAGATTATTCATTGTATTTTTACATCTTGACAGGCAAATTTAGATTCATTAGCCTGAATAATCAATACTGATAAATAACCATTTTTTGACTTAAAATAAAAAAGACTAAACAAGTAATGAATCCTTTCGATAGAATTTTCAATCTTAAAATAAAACTAATCTTCCCAGTTATAATGTTTCTTGTAAATAACTGGACTTCTGCTCAGACAAAATACCAAAAAGATTTCAATGAATTTTGGGCAGATATCAATGACAATTACGCCTATCTTGACCAGCAAAATATTGACTGGAAAAAAGTCAAACAAATCTATGAGCCTCAATCTTCTAGGATTTCCAATGATGACGAATTCATTACATTTATGGAAAATGTTTTAAACGAATTGTACAACGGGCATTCATCCTTAAATACCAATCTACCAAATTCCAACAGATTAGTCCCTTCCGGATCGGATTTGTATCTCGAAAAAGTTGGCAACAAATATATTATTAAGGATATAAGAAAAGGGTTTGGAGCTGATTTAGCAGGTTTAAAACCAGGAATGGAAGTTACCGCTTACAATGGAAAGTCTGTTGATGAACAACTGAAAAAATTCTTACCAAAATTTACAACCCAACATACTCAAAAGATGTATCAATATGCTATTGATATGCTGTTTGCAGGTACTCACGATATTAAAAGAGAAATTACAGTTGTCGAGAACGGAAAATCGAAAACTTTTGTTCCCATCACCTATGGAAACAGTAATGAATTGCTTTTCAGTAAGGTTCTTAATGATACTACTGCCTATATCAAAATCAATAATTCTTTGGGAAACAACAATCTCATTGCAGAATTTGATAAAACATTGGATAGCTTTTTCCAGTTCAAAAATCTGATTATTGACTTAACTGAAACTCCTAGTGGCGGCAATTCTACTGTTGCAAGGGCAATAATGGGCAGATTCACCAATCAGCTTTTACCTTTTCAGGGGCATGAGTTTGATGAAAAAGATTTTGAAACCAAAAGACATTGGTAAGAATACGTGACACCACGCAAAACAACTTATAATGGTAAAGTTTATATTCTGGTTGGACATTGGACGGGAAGCATGGGCGAAGGGATGGCAATTGGTTTTGACGGTATGAAAAAAGCCAAAATAATCGGAACCAAAATGGCTGGTTTGCTTGGCGCAATCTCTAACTTCCAAATGACCGAAACCAAGATTGGATTCCAGTTTCCGACGGAGAGATTATATCATATCAATGGAACACCAAGAGAAAATTACGTTCCTGAAATCCTGACCCAAAATATCGAGGAAACACTTCAAAAAGCGCGAGAGATTAAATAATTATTGATGAAGAATATTCAGTCTGATTTGAATGAGCAATTGTTGCAACAGGATTTTGTTTACGAAACAGAACAATTGCAGCTGGAGCAATGTAAGTTAATAGCTCAGAACTTTGTGGAACTGGAAAATGGAATCGCAATTCTCAGCGACCTCAAGAACAATAAAAGCTACATCTACTCAGGCAAAATCGCCGATGAACTCAATATCTTTCAGAATAGAAATCAGCTTGAAATCGAAAGTATCTGGGAAGATGAATTGTTTAACATTCTGAATCCTGATGATGTTTTGCAGAAGCACATCCTGGAGCTTCAGTTTTTTCAGTTTATCAAGACGATGGCGTTTGATAAGCGTAAGGATTTTTGTATTATCAGCAAACTGAGATTATTGAGTAATTCAAGGTCTTTGATACATAAGATGTTTTATTTTTCAGATGTGCATCATAAGAATGTAGAGCTGGCACTCTGCCTTTATCATTTCGATTTCTTACCGTCCTCAGATTACACAGGAATGATTATCAATACAGCCGAAGGAAGCATTATTCAGCAGACCGAAGTTGAGAATTCTAATTTCCTGTCTGCCCGTGAAAAGGAAATTCTGAAGATGATTCAGTCAGGAAAAAAGAGTAAGGAAATTGCGGATTTTCTCTTTATCAGCATCAATACTGTGAATCGACACAGACAAAATATCCTTGAAAAGATGCGGGTTTCCAATACTACCGAAGCTTGTACATTGGCTTCAAAACTTCAATGGATTTGATTGAGTGGGAGCTATTGAGAATGTGTGAGTTTGGAAGTTGAGAAATTTTTGAGAAACTATCTTTACTCGAGCGAACAAAGACTCTTTGTCTGAAAGATTATTTATCGCCTGTCATTTCCTTCAAATTCTCATCCTTCATCTTAGCCTCTATTTTCTCAACTTTCAAGCTTTGTCTCAGGTAGCCGAAGAGGCTCATATACCAGTTGGCAATCCAGACCAGCGAGAAGAACGCCAGCAAGTAGCCGCGCCAATCGTTGTAGAGTAACTGAAATCCGGTGATGATTAAAAAAATAATGCTGACGTAATGGCTGAAACAATATTCGCAGGTAAAAAGATAGAAAAATTTTCTTTTGGCAATAGATTGTGAACTACCACAGATCTTTTGACAATACTCTCTAGGCTCACGAAAAATCTCTTCGTGGGTTACCGTCCACGCAATGCAGGCTACGGGAATGGCTATAAGAAAAAGATGAAGTATCTGGGATAGTAATGGCATCATAACTTTGATTTTGAATGGATTGATAATTCAACTACCATTAAAATCAATGCCAAAAAAAAACTCAGAATCAATCAAGATTCTGAGTTTCTAACAAATAACTAAAAAAAAATAAATTAATGAGCCGCGCTCAGGTCGATTTTCTCGCCTTTGCCTTTTCGTTCTCTTACGAAGAGCACAAAGGGAATACATATCAAAAACATCAATCCCAAATAAAGGAAAACATCCATATAAGATAATACTGTTGCCTGTTTGGTTACCGAGAAATCCAGCATTTGATAAGCGGCATTCAGCGCTCTGTCTGGCGTATAACCCTTGGCGATGAAGCTGGCTTTGAGTGCTGCAACTCTCTGCTGAACATCAAAATCGTTGACATCCAAGTGCGACACCAGATTGCTTCTGTACAATTCACTCTTGTTGGCAATGAAAGTTGTAATCGCTGCAATCCCGAATGAACCTCCTAACTGACGCATCATCCCTGTAAAAGCAGCACCTTGCCCAATCTCTGGACCTTTCAAAGTACTTAACGATAATGATGTGATTGGAATAAATAACAATCCCAATCCCATTCCTCTTACAATTAGCATCCAGAAGAAGGCATCTTTGCCGGTGTCTGGCGTCAGGATTTTATAACCCCAAAAACTGTAAACGAAGAAGATGAATAACCCTAATGCTACCAATATCTGCTGCTTAGCACCTCTGGTCAACAATTGACCAATGATTGGCATCATAAAAGCGGTTGTCAATGCAGCAGGAATCATCAGTGCTCCAGATTGTAATGCCGTCCAACCCAGAATACTCTGTGTATAAAGCGGAACAATAAATGTGGAACCATATAAACCGAATCCTAAAATGAAGGACATCACGGTTCCAATTCTAAGATTTCCATTCTTGAGAACGCGGAGTTCAACAATCGGATACTTGAAGGTGAGTTCTCGCCAAATAAATAATATGAATCCTACAACAGCTGTAATCGTCAATACTACAATGGCTTTACTGGCAAACCAATCGTCCTCGTGACCTCTTTCCAAAATGTATTGTAAAGAACCCACGAACGCTGCCAATAATCCAATCCCGATCCAATCAACATCGGAAGCTGAGCGTTTCTCGGAATATCGAGGACTTTTCACAAATTGTAATGTCAGTAACGTCGCAATAATTCCCAAAGGAATATTGATATAAAAGATATAAGGCCAGCTGTAATTGTCAACAATATAACCTCCCAATGGCGGACCAAGCGTTGGCCCGATAATCACGCCCAATCCGTAGATGGCCTGAGCCATACTTCTTTTTTCAACAGGATAAGATTCGGTGATAATGGTTTGTGAAGTTACCAAAAGTGCTCCACCACCAATCCCCTGACAAAGTCTGAAAAATACCAGTTCCCAAATATTGGTCGCATTACCACAGAGAAAAGAAAAAATCGTGAATATGATAATGGATACCGCAAAGTAATTTCTACGCCCGAACTGTTGGGAAAGCCAACTTGTCATCGGAACGATAATCACGTTACCAATGGCATAAGCCGTGATTACCCAACCCACTTCGGAAAGTGTTGCCCCAAGGTTACCCTTCATCTCGTTAAGTGCCACGTTCACGATGGTGGAGTCCACAATCTCAAGAAGCGCACACATAATCGCCGTGATGGTAATAATGGTTCTGCGAAATCCGTATTCTACTAATGAATCGTCTTGCATAATTTTGAGTTGAATGCCGGATGTCAGAGGTCAGAAGTTTTTAAATGCTTCTTGTTCCCTTTTCCAGCTTCCTTGTTTTTATTTTAATGAAACGACAGTTTGAACATTCATCCCGACACGTAGTTTTTTCATAATATCTTCGTTAAGATTGTCGAAAGTAATTTTAACAGGAAGTCTCTGAACGACTTTTACGAAGTTACCACTCGCATTATCCGGAGGCAACAATGCAAATGCAGAACCTGTAGCCGGAGAGAATGAACTGATAGTTCCCTGGAATTTTTGATCAGGATAAGCATCGATTTCAATTTCTACTTTCTGGCCTTCTACCATTTTCTCAACCTGAGTTTCTTTGTAGTTGGCAACAACCCATTTTTGGTTACTCAAAACTACACTGAATAATTGTGAACCAGCCTGGATATATTGTCCCACCTGAACAGGAATCTTGGAAACATAACCATTTTCCTTAGCCGTGATTACGGTGTAAGAAAGATTCAGCTTTGCATTTTCTACATCCACCTGTCTTTGCTTCAATTGTGAATTGGCGATGCCGACATTTTGATAGGTTGCATTAGATTGAGATGTAACAACACCGGTCTGAACATTAGCCTGATTCTTTTGGTCAATCAAAACCTGAAGTTGTTTCTGAGCGGTTTGATATGCTGCAGATGCCTGCTCATATTGTTGCTGCGTAATGGTGTGGTCTTTTACCAATTCGGAATATCTTTTCATATCCTGCTCTGTTCTCCAGACATTCACTTTCGCAGCTTCGATTTGCGCATTAGCCGTCTGAACTGCCGCTCTGGAATTACCGATTCCTGTTTTTGCTGCTTCCGAACCAGCCTGAGCGGATGCTACATTGCTCTGAGCCGTTCCTAACGCTGCTTCTGCCTGTTCCAAAGCCATTGTCTGGTCTCTGTTATCAAGAACAACAAGCGTATCTCCTTTTTTCACAAACTGATTGTCCTTAACTTTTACTTCTGCAACGTAGCCTGATATTTTAGAAATTACCGGACTTACATCTGCTGCGATTTGTGCATCGTCCGTTTCTTCGTGAGCTTGACTGTACTGGTATTCTCTGAAACCAAAGAAAGCACCAGCCAAAACTGCAATTGCTAATACGATGTAGAAAACCGGACTTTTTTTCTTTTTTACCGGAATCTCTCCCTGCTCGAATTTTATGTTATCTTGTGCCATTTTATTTGTTTAAAGTTTTTTGTTGATTTGTCCGATGTCCGATGATGGATGTCGGATGATTTTAGATTAAGTTTATTTTTTTGTTTCCGAATAGCAGCCATCGGACTTCCGACATCCTGCATCACACCTTATTGATTAATAATTCCTGAAGTTTGTAATAATTTTTTGTGAGCCAGTGCTGCATCTGCTTTAGAAGTAACCACATTTACGTTCGCTGTGATTCTTGCAGTATCAGCATCCAAAAGATTGGTAATGGTTTCTAAACCGTTGTTATATTTATTAAGTGTAATTCTGTAATTTTCTTCCGCTTGCTCTAATGCTCTTTGATAAACATCGATTTTCTTGTGCGCATAGAGGTCATTCTGATAATCACGTTTTACTTCCAAAGTCACATTGTCATTTAACAAATCATTGTTTGCAGCCAATTCCTGTTCTCTAGCTTTAGATTGCATCAAACTTGAGTTTTTTTTCCAGATATTAGAAAGATTATATTGAATTCCAACTCCAACATTCACAGCATTTGTAATCGTTAAAAGTTTCGGAATGTCCGCTGCAACGTAACCACCTGTGAAGGCTAATGAAGGAAGGTTTTCTGCTTTTGCAGATTTGGTTCCAAGTGCTGCTGCTTTTCTTTGATAATCCAAAGCTTTCAAATCATTTCTGCTTTCTCTGGCCAAATTCAGATAATAATCATCCGGTTTTCCAAGGTCATCTTCGCCGATATATTTAGAATCAACTTCGATTTCGGTATTGTCCGGAAGACCAAGAAGTAAATCCATATTGATGTTGGCAATACTGTAATTGTTCTGCGCTTCCATCAATTGTAACTCGATGTTAGAAGTCTGAAGTTGCGCTTTCAAACGGTCATTTCTTGCGATGACGCCGTTGTTTTCTAATTTGATAAAGGATTGGTCTCTTTTCTGTGAAGATGCCAAATTTTCTTTCAACAATTTCACTACTTCATTAGCCTTAAAAAGATTATTGTAAGCCTGAGAAATGTTGTAAGCAATCACATTCTTATCGTTTTCGGATGTTAGTTTAGAAGCTTCTACAAGATATTCTGCAGATTTGATTCCGTATTTGATTCTTCCTCCAGAGTAGATTGGAACGGAAAGATTGGCAGAACCATAAAGCACATTGCTCACTTTTGGTCCGCCTCCAGACATTCCTGCAATTTTCAAATCCACATTAGGCTCTAAAGGCAAATACAAATAACTTCCAGAAACCGTCAGTTCCGGTAGCTGCTTGTTTTTCGCTGCCAAAAGATTGGCTGTAGATTCTTCTATTTTAGCTTGATCTATCTTTAGATTTTTGCTATTTGCTATTCCCAATTTCACAGCTTCTTCCAGACTCAACACTCTTTTTTCCTGAGCAGAAACAAAAGAGAAAGTGGTTATTAAGAATACTGTTGCAAAAAATTTATTCACTTTAGTAATTATTGTTATAGTTGTGTGTAATGATTATCCTTGGTAACCAACCAGCGCTCGCACAATGGTTTTCACGTGGTCAGAGGCTTCCTGGAAATATTGATTTTCATATAGTTTCTCGTCGAAATCTGAGTTATGTTTTTTCAGATATTCCTTATATATTTTAGTACCATGCATAGCGTTGAAAATAGTTCCCGAAATGGTGCATTGTAAAAGATGATAAGAAGGTTTTTTAGTAAAAATTCCTTTTTCCAGACCTTGTTCTATAATCTTTTGATTGATTTCTATATAATTGATTTTTGATGCTCTAAGAAAATTCTGAATATTTTTATTCTGACTGATAACTTGTTGCGTATGAACAAGCAAAAAGAAGTCTCTCAATCTCTGAACTCGGTTTACGAAATTATCTATAAAAGCATCAATTTTTTGAATTTCGTTCAGTTCATTATTTTCTAAAATATTCTTTGCAAAGTTGAGTCCTTCTTCCATTCTCCATTTGAAAAGCTCCTCCATCAAGTTTTCCTTCGAACCGAAATAATAGGAAATCATAGAAACATTGACCTTTGCTTTGGTCGCAATGTCTCTCACCGAAGTCCCATTATAGCCGTTGGCAGCGAAGAGTTTCTCCGCAACCATCATAATATGTTCTTCTTTTGTTGGCATAATTGATTTTTAACGGCGCAAAGTTAAATCAAAAACACGTTCAATCAAACATTTGTTTGATTAATTTTTTATTAAGGAATTATAGACATTGTAAATAAATGTAAATTATTAGAAATCAAATATAATAAAAGAAGGAACTGAACTATGTAAAAAAAGGGTTTTGCAGATTGAGAATCCAATCAACTAAAAAATGAGAAGATCAAAAAATAGCGGCATAATTATTTTGAAAAAACCATATCCAGACTTCTGTAATCTATCCACTCGGAAAACTTTGTACTGCTATCGGTGATGACACTTATAAAGATTTTATTTTCTTTGGTATCCAGATTATTTTTATAGACAACAAAATAGGTTGCGTTATTTTTGTCATCCTTCCATTTCATCGCCTCTTCAGTAATATGGTCGGTTTCATATTCGCCGTTTTCATCTAAAAAGAGTGGATTTTTTTTTGTGTTTTCACGCTTTTTATAAAAGGTTTGTTTCCCGAATTTTTTATTGAATTCGGCTATCAACAATTCGGAGTTATTGTTGTTTTCCATTTCCAATTCGTAAACAAAGGCGTTATTATCCTTTTTCAGGTAATAGATAACCAAACTTGTGATTTTTCCGATATTCAAATCATTAAATCTGAAATCATTATCCGGCGAAAACGAGAATTCTTCATAATCCAGATTCAGGTTGACTGTTGTAGAATAATTGTCTTTCTTATCCAAATTAAAACCTTTCAAGATTGTATCTACACTTGTGTTAAGTGCAATTTTATCAACCTGAATTGTCTGCTTCTGTTTAGGTTTTACTGTATTAACTTTAAGCGTATTTTCGACTTCTTTTTTCTCTTGTCCATTGCAAGAATTCATCAATAATAGAATAACGGATAGAAATAATATTTTTTTCATTGTGTTCAGAATATTTTTAAAATTCAACAATAAACTAAGAAGTAACAGTCAGATTTAAAATCTAAAACTAATTTGAAGCTTTATGAATATATCTGGTCAATTTGATTCCCATATCGGTCAATACAATTTTGGAATTGGCGTTTCTGGAAATGTGGTAAGAGGCATCTGTGATTTCCTCAACAATAGAAACAATATTAGCACCGTGAATGAACTTGGAAAAAGATTGCCAGTTGAAATTACCTTCACTCAATTTCTTATAAACAAGATTATCATTTCCGTAATTTTGAAGCATTGCCAAACGGAAAATCTCAATACAATAATTGAGGAATTTCATTTGTTTTTCACGATTCCATTCGGAGATTTGACGTGCCCATTTTACAATTTCGCGGAGAACTTCGGGTTTCTTTTTTGCCTGAAAAGCATTCCGAACCCATTGGATAAATAAAGTCTCGAATTCCGAAGCACCCTCGTTATTTTCTGATAATGATTTAGCCAAATTCCAATCACCCTGAGCCTGATAAGCAATTTCTTTTGCTGAATTGTGGTTTTGAAGTTTTTCTAAAATATCTTCATCATTAATTCTAGGAACATTGACAATCTGACATCTTGATAAAATGGTTGGTAAAATATCATTGGTACTTGGCGCACAAAGAATAATGAATGTATTTTTAGGAGGTTCTTCCAGAAACTTCAGGATTTTGTTGGCTGCCGCATCATTCATTTTATCAGCTCTCCAAACGATAAGAATTTTGCTTCCGCCTTCAAAACTTTTCAGATTGAATCTTTGTCCGATATCTTCGGCTTCGTCCGCTGAAATGAAAAACTGTTTATTCTCAGATTCCAGGAAACTCGTCCAATCATCAAAGGATGAATAAGGATTTTCCAGAACCATCTCTCTGAAATTGTCGAAAAAACGTTTACTCAGCGAAACATTCTTCTCAGAAAAAACCGGAAAACTGAAATGCAAATCAAGATGATTGAGATTCTCGACCTTATGAACAGATGCAGGATTTTCTTTCTCAAAAATCTCCTGAGCCATCGCTAAAGCCAATGGTAAAACACCAAAACCTTCTTCTCCTACGAAAAGTTGCGCGTGCCCAACTCTAGAATCCTGAATACTATCCTGTAAAAGATTTTTGATGGATTGCTGACCAATAATCTGTTCCCATTTCATAAGGACAAAGATAAATATTAGTTTTTAGTTGTTGGTTATGAGTTGATAGTTTTTAAGCTATTTTCAACTTATCTTATTATATGTATCAAGTATCGGAAAATAACATCAATCTATCGAAGGTACTTAACAAACTTTAACCCAAATATATTTTTGCAATTCATTATTAATTAAGATATTTGCGCATTGAAATTTTAAAGGATGAAGAGAATTTTTGTTTTATCATCATTGGTAGCAGGATATTTCCTGAACGCTCAAAGTATTGGTAATTCGCCATACGGAGCTTATGGAATTGGAGATGTAAAATATGATAACACAGTCGATATTAGTTCAATGGGAGGTATTTCCACGGCTTACATTTGGGACTTTAATAATAATTTTAATTTCCGAAATCCAGCTGCTAATACCAACTTGGAACTTACCACTTTGAAAGTAGAAGGCACAAACGAAAATAATTATTACAGATCTGACTTTAATAATATAAAATCAGATAAACATTCGACATATCTATCTAATATATCGATAGCTTTCCCTATTTCCAGAAAAGTAAAATTCGGGATGGGTTTCCAGCCTTACAGCTCTAAAAGTTATGATATTGTAAAAAGCCAAGCTTTACCGGATGATAGTCAAGTAACACAAGTGACTAATTTCCACGGTGAAGGTTCTCTGAATACTGTTCAGGCAGCACTTTCTTATCAAATCAATTCAGAATTCGCTTTAGGTCTTAGATCTAATTTCTATTTTGGAAAGTTATATGATATTGAGGAATCTGCTTTTACCGGAGCAGAATTAATCAGTGGTTATTCTAACAGTTATAGAGTAAGTGCATTCAATTTTACATTGGGAACAACTTATCAGAAAAAGCTGGAAAACAATCATAAACTGACTGTTGGTGCAACATACACAATTGGTAACAGCGGAACCTTGAAAAATACTTACACAAATAGTACCTATTATTATTTACTGGGAGAAACTAAAGGAGGGGAAACAATCATAGATGAGCAGGTTAATTATGACAAGAAATTTCTTCCACAAGAAGCTTCTCTTGGTTTAGGTTATGGTAAAGATACCAAATGGTTTTTGAGTGCGCAGCTAGACTACAAAAAAGGTGAAAGCATCAACTTCCTAGGCTCACCAATTTTCTATCAGGATTCTTACAGATACTCAGTCGGAGGATGGTATTTACCAAATTATAACAACTTCCGTTCTTACTTCTCAAGAGTTATTTACCGTTACGGTGCTTATTATGAAAAAGGAGGTTTACAGTTGAATGGAACCAACATCAACAAATATGCAATCACTGCTGGTGTTACACTTCCGTTTGAGAAAAGTACAATCAACCGTATGAACAGCATTGATCTTGGAATTGAACTTGGAAAAAGAGGAACTTTGGATAACAATTTAATTCGACAAAATTTCATAAATTTGAGGATTGGGATCAACTTTGCTGACAAGTGGTTTGCGAAGCGCCTATACAACTAATGAAAGTACACTGATAATCTATGAAGGATTATTATTCAAAAATATTTAAACTAAAAACATCACAACGATTCATTTTGTTGCTGATGTTTTTTCTTATTCAGTCCTGCGAAGAAGATATTGCGAAGGTTAGTAACGAAAAGAAAAAGACCAATTTTGCATCTCAGGTTATCTACAATGGTAACATTATTCAAAAAGATTCTGGACAAGTTAAGGTTAACTTCCGTGCGCCTTTGATAGAAAAGTATGAGTTGATAGACTCGCCTTATGTAGAAGCTAAAAAGGGAATCTACTTGGAATTTTTTGATAAAAAATCTAAAGAGCCAGGTAAAATCTGGGCAAAATATGCGAGAAACGATATCAAAAAGAACTTCTACTTCGCAAAAGGACGAGTGAAAATCATTACGACAGAGGGGCAGACTTTTGTAACAGAAACCATCAATTGGGATCAAAACAAACATGAGATGTATACCAAAGACACTGTTTTTGTGTCTGATAAAGACGGAAACATTCTTGTTGGTGCCCACGGGATGGTTGCAAAAGACGACTTTTCAGAATATACTTTCTTCAACAATTCCGGAAGTTTCACCTCTTCGAATTTACCTGCAACCAGCAAGTAAATTGCGATTAACCGATAGCTTTTTACTTATAGCTTTCATATAAATCTCTACAAATTTGGAACACGTGAATTTTTACGCAATTGGTTTGATGTCTGGAACTAGCTTGGATGGATTGGATATTTGTTATGCCAAATTCACTCAAACCGATTTTGTTTGGAACTTCGACATTCTGAATTGTGAGACACTTCCCTATTCTTCTGATTGGGAACAATCTCTGAGAAATGCAGTAAATCTCTCCAGCGAGGAACTTTTAAAACTGAATTCTGATTATGGATTTTATCTTGGCGGAAAAACTTCAGAATTCATTTCAAAAAATAAAATTATCAATCTTGATTTGATTGCCTCTCATGGTCACACGGTTTTTCATCAACCAAAAAATAGATTCACGTTACAAATTGGAGACGGAAGAGCAATTAAATCAAAAACCAATAAAACTGTTATCTATGATTTCCGAAGTCAGGATGTGATTTTAGGAGGAAATGGAGCACCTTTGGTTCCAATTGGCGACCAACTGTTGTTTTTGGAATTTGATGCCTGCCTTAATCTTGGTGGGTTTTCTAATATCTCTTTGAAACGGAATGGAAAACGTTTGGCTTTCGATATTTGTCCCGTCAATATTATTCTGAATGATTTGGCTTTGAAACTCGGAAAGAAATTTGACGACAATGGAGATCTGGCGAAACTTGGAATGATAGATTACGAACTTCTTGATCAATTAAATCAGTTTAAATTCTATCAGGAAAAAGCACCAAAATCTTTGGGAATCGAGTGGATTAAAGAACAAGTATTACCCTTGATAAAAACACAAAAATCCGAAAATCTTCTGGCAACTTTCACAGAACATTCTGCAGTTCAAATTGCTAAAGTTTTGGATGAATTTGAGATAAAAAACGTCTTGATAACCGGCGGCGGAACTTACAACAATTATCTTATTGAAAAGATAAAAGCAAAGACCAAAACCGAAATCCAAATTCCAAAAAAGGAAATTATTGAATATAAAGAAGCTTTGATTTTTGCTTTTATGGGCGTTTTGAGATCATTAAATCTCAATAATGTTTTGTCATCAGCAACAGGAAGTTTGTACGACCATTCTTCCGGTTTGATTTGCTAAATTAAAGTTGTTCAATTTTATCAGTCAAAGAATTGATGAAATTCTGAAGTGGTTTTTCTACCATCATTTTGATAAACGGATTGAATTTTCCTTCAAATAACAACTGAACTTCGGTTTGATTTTCATTAAGAGGATTCATTGCGCCTGTCAATGCAAAATCCAAACTTGAGCTTGCAGATTTCAGAACTACTTCTTTATCAGAAACATTATCAATTTTCAAAGCAATTTCCGGCATTCCCTTCAACCCGAATTTGAAACCATCTTCTCTAGCTTCGAAACTTTGCAGACCTTCTGGCATCAAATCTTTGTAATCCTCAGGGTTTTTAAGCATTCCTGCTAATTCTGATGAAGATTTATTTACAACAATTTTTCGTCCTTCTAAATTCATTTTTATATTTTTGTATTAATATTAATAGCCTTACAAATGTATAAAGTTTTTATCAATGAGAAAAGATTAATTTTGAGTTCTGAGCCTCAAGATAGTCCTAAAATACTGAATTACGATGGGTCGCATAGTTTCGACTTTGCTATTGATTTGTTAGAAAATACAGCTTCGCAAGGTCTTAATATTTATCATAATGATGTTGAAGAACTTTGGACTGATTTTAGAAATTATTTCAAAAATATAGAAGCTGCCGGTGGCGTTGTCATCAATCCGGAAGACAAAATCCTTTTTATCCACAGATTAGGAAAATGGGATTTGCCCAAAGGTAAAATCGAAAAAGGGGAATCCAGAGAAGTAGCTGCCGTACGCGAAGTGGAAGAAGAATGTGGCATTTTCAATCTTGAACTGAAGGATTTTATCAATTCTACTTATCATATTTATACGGAAAGAGATGGTAAAAAAATCCTAAAAACCACTTACTGGTTCGAGATGTTTTACGCCGGAAATGATACGCCGAAACCACAGATAGAAGAAGGTATCAATGAAGTTGGCTGGAAAAATGAAGAAGAAATCGAATCGCAAATTCTACCTTCAACATTTCAAAATATTAAATTGATTCTGAATGATTTCAAAAATAAAAAACCTCAATAATCTGAGGTTTTTCTTTTATATATAATCGATTATTTTTTCGAGAGCAATTCCACGTGAGGCTTTTAATAAGACATTTTCATTCTTAATTGGATTAGTTTTTAATCTTTCAATCAGTTCTGAAGTATTCTCAAAAGCATTATCCGAATGATTAACCAATTTGAAATTCGGGCCAACTGTAATTATTTCATCAAACCCACAAGATTGTGCAAAGTCTAGAATGGTCTGATGTTCCTTCAAACTTTCCTCTCCAAGTTCCAGCATATCGCCAATGATAATCGTCTTGCTTCCTTCGAACGTTTTGAAGTTTTCTAAAGAGACCTGCATACTGCTCGGATTGGCATTATAGGTATCCAAAACTAATGTTTTATCATCCTTCTTCTGGATTTGCGAGCGCATATTGGAAGGAATATAATTTTCTATCGCTTTCTTAATTTCAGAAATATTGAGTCCAAAATGTAACCCTAAAGCAACAGCCGCAGAGATATTATCATAATTATATTTGCCCGTAAGATTAGAAAAAATCTCAGTTCCCTGATAATCTAATCCTACAAAATGGTCTTTGTAAACCGGCGAAAAGTAATAATCTGAGCCGGATTTTCCGAACGTAATTTTCGGTGAATAATCAACCGTTTTCTCTTCCTGAATCACATCATTCTGATTAACCAGAATATTTTGATGATGGCTTTTCAGATAATCATACAGCTCGGATTTCCCTTTGATTACGCCTTCATAACCACCAAAACCTTCAAGGTGGGCTTTTCCAAAATTGGTGATATAACCGATATTGGGTTTCGCAATCTTACAAAGGAATTCAATTTCTTTCTGATGATTAGCTCCCATTTCTATAACAGCGATCTCATGCTCTTGTCTGATTGAAAGAATTGTCAAAGGAACTCCAATATGATTATTAAGATTTCCAAACGTATATTGAACTTTGAATTTCTCTGCAAGAACATTACTGATTAATTCTTTGGTTGTAGTTTTACCATTACTTCCAGTTAATCCAATGAAATGAATCTCTAATTGATTTCTGTGATAAATAGCTAAATTCTGTAAAAATTCTAAAGTAGAAGAAACATAGAAGATATTATTATCGTAATCAGAATACTTCTCATCTTCGATAATCACAGCCAAAGCACCCTTTTCAATGGCTTCTGCGGCCTTTTCCGCTGCATTATAACTTTCTCCAGAGAAGGCAAAGAAAATGCTTCCATTCTCTATCTTTCTACTATCTATAACAACATTCTTGCTTTGCAAGAAAATGGGGTAAAACTCGCTGATATTCATAGTTCAAAAATATTAAAATGCTTCTATATAAAAACAAAAAACAGCAGAAAATTCTGCTGTTTTTTTATATCATAAAAGTTTGATATTATCTTTTTGTACGTCCAGTTTTGGAGTTTTTAGCATCTTGTGCTACACGGAAACCAACCCAGCCGTATCCTTTCATTTGATTTTTAAATCTTCTTTGTCCCGGATCCAACCAGTATGCAGAATCTAACCAAGAACCTCCTTTTACAACCCTACTGTAGTCATTGATTTGAGAAGTTGCTTTATTTTTATCTTTTTGTAGAACTACACTTCCATTTTTGTTAACAATGAAAGTTGGTTTAACAGAGTTGTACATGTTATACTCTGAACTATCACTTGGAGGCGTTCCTCCAGCATCTAGTGAAGATTGATAATCACCATCTCTGTAGTTTCTATTATCCTCAACCACTTTTCTTTCAAATTCTCCAGGTAAACCTTTGTAAACCAAACGACCATCTGCTAAAGTGTCGTACTTGATTTCCATATTACCCACTTTTTTGTAAGATCCATCTTCATTTTTAACAGCTTGAACCACTACGTTTCCTCTGAAATAGTTGAAGTCACTAAACTCCTCATCAATCATCGGTCTGTAGATATCAGCCACCCATTCTGCAACGTTACCATACATTCCGTAGATTCCAAGATCATTAGAAGGATATTGTTTCACATCTGCAGTGGTAGGAGATCCATCATTTTTCCAACCAGCAACACCAGAGTAATCACCTCTACCTTGTTTAAAGTTTTCCAGGTACATTCCGCGGTTTTTACCTTTTTTACCTTTAATTTTATCCATTTGAGTATTCTTACCTAAGTAATTGTTATACTCTCTTTCTTTCTGAAGTCCTAAAGCAGCAAACTCCCATTCAACCTCTGTAGGAAGTCTGAATTTTTCAACAACACCTGATGCAGCATTCCTGTTAGCAGCAGCAATTTTTTCGTTAGTCGTTTTGATTCCACTTCTTTGCTGTAGTTTTTTCTTATCAATATAAGCATCCATTTCCGCATCATTGGATTTGAATTTGTCCATATTGAAAGTTGCACCAGCCGTTGCAGCTTTATCAGCAGTATATACATCTTTAGATATAACACCTTGTTTCATCAACGCCTTTTCATTAGCTCTATCAGTCAACCAGTCACAATATTTTGTCGCCTGTAACCAAGAAACACCTACAACAGGATAATAATCATATTCTGGAGATCTGAAATAAGTCTCTGCATAGTCGTTACGTGACAACTTGTTATTCCAAACTAAAGTATCTGGCAAAGCACCTGTATAGATATGCTTGAAGCTAGGGTCAGAAGAAGGGAAAACGAACTTAAGCCAAGTAGTATATTCTCTATATTCTGAATTGGTAATTTCTGTATCTCCAATGAAGAAAGAACTTACCTGCATTCTTCTTGGTGTATTATTCCAATCATGCATTACATTGTCTTCCACAAGCCCCATTGTAAAAGTTCCACCCTCTACATAAACCATTCCTGGCCAAGCTTTAGGCTTTTGCTGTTTACCTGAGAAGAACCACCCGTCTTTTTCGTTGGGCTTCCATCCGGTTTTGCTAACAAAACCTTTAGTACCACCACCTTTCTTCGAGTTCCCTCCGCCTCCACAACTTACCAAAAGTAGCGTTGAGCTTAAAGTAATGATCGAAAACAACCTTATTTTTTTCATAATCTGCTATAGAAATTTTCAAAGTACAAAGAAAAAGGAAATTCTTTAATTAATCAAATATTGTTTCCCTTTTTTTGATAGAACGCAATTAAATTAATTTTATTATATACCATTTTTTTAAAAAAATCGTTTATTTTGTAATCTTAATAAATAACATTGATGAAATTCAAATTTTATACATTCGTTTTCTTTTTTATATCTGTTTTCGGACTTGCTCAAAAAATTAATCTTAATTGGGAAGGCACAAAAGTAATGGACTATGGTACCGAGAAAATAACCTACCCCTTTTTCACGAATCAGAGTTATCAAGTAGATGCCAATTCTATTTTTGTTAACGTAAATATAAAAACGGACAATCAACTAAAAATAGATCAGGTGCAATGGCAAGAATTGGCTAGTAACGACATTCATGATCTTAAAATAAACTCTATAACTTCAAATCCTTCTGTAAGTATCAATTATTTCTTTAACGATAACGACAATACTAATAATGCTAAAGTAAAGGTTGAAGCTATAAAAGTTGAGAACAATAAGATATATAAACTCATATCTTTTAATATCAACCAAAACAATGAAAAAATTGCTGCTTTATATAAAGGAAGCAACAAATACGGAACTTCTGAAAACCCTTTGAAATCTGGAACTTTCTATAAAATAAAAGTTGACAAGTCTGGAATTTTTAAAATTACTAAGCAATTTTTACAACAAAACGGAATTAATGTATCAAGTATTAATCCTAAAAACTTCAGAATATACGGTAATGGTGGAATAATGCTACCTGAGCACAATCAAGATAAACGGTATGATGCTTTACAAGAAAATGCTATACAAGTCGTGGGAGAAGAGGATGGTGTTTGGAATGATAATGATTATGCTTTGTTTTATGCTCAAGGACCTAACGGATATAATCTTTTTGATAAAACAAATGGAGCTGGCGTAAAAAGGACAGAATTCAGAAGGCAAATTGCACCAAACAATTTTGTTAACCTCTATGAAGATTATTCTTATTATTTTATAAATTTTGATATTGGCACAGGCAAAAGAGTACAAACTGTAAATAATAATTTACCCTCAGAGCTAATAACCCGTTATGATGATTATCAATATATTAATGAAGAGAAATTCAATCTTGTAAAACTTGGAAGAACTTGGACCGGAGATGCTATACAGGGAAATAGAGATATAACTTTTACCACAAAATCCCCAATGCAGATAGACGATGTTATAAGATTTAAAACCCAAGTAATTGGTTTTAATGCTCAATCAGGCAATGTTAAGATTGATATTAATGGGACAAAAAGAGATGAAACATTACGATCAGATTCGCAAGATTTTGTTCCTATCAATATGGAAGGAGCATTGTACAATCAAACAGGAAATAGTATAAAGTTCACTTATACCACTAATGTAAGTGCTAATCCTAATGCTAGTTTTTATTTTGATTTTGCTGAAGTTCAATATAAAGAAGATTTAAATTTCAATAATTCTCAAATGAATTTCCGAGATTATGATATTGTAACAGGATCAGGCCAATTATATGGATTTTCTGTAAAAAACACATCTGACTTAGACCAAATTTGGGATGTGTCAGATATTACCAATGTAAAAAAAGTAACTAACAAAAACTCTCAAGCTTCAACATTTAATTTTGGATATATTGCCAACAGTGAAAACTTCAATAATGAGTTTGCTGCTTTCAAAAATTCTGCAGCTTTTGAACCTAACTTTGTAGGCAGAATTGAAAATCAAGATTATTCTTCTCTCAAAAATGTAGACTATTTGATAATAACTCAGCCTGCTTATATAAGTCAAGCACAAAGATTAAGAGATTTTCATAAATCAAAAAATAACTGGATCGTCGAAGTTGTAGACGTCAACAAAATTTACAATGAATTTAGTAGTGGTAGTAAAGATATTACAGCAATCAGAGATTTCATAACAAGGCTGAATACTACTAATGGTAAACTTAAATATGTCTTATTAATTGGTGATACTTCTTATGATTTTAAAAATCGTACTGCTAATAATACAGATGTCATCCCTAGCTATCAAAGTGAGAACAGCGCAGATGTAAAAGCTTCTTATGTTACAGACGATTATTTTGTAATGACTGCTCCTCAAGTGGTTACTGATTTAAGTCAAGTTCCAGATATTCCTATTGGAAGACTTCCTGCCGACAGTCCACAAGAAGCGAAATCTATGATTGATAAAATTTTGGCATATAACAATGCATTACCCAATCAATCGAATCCATTTGGAGAATGGAGAATGAAATTAGATTTTGTTGCTGATGATGATTATGAGGGCGCTGGTATTCCTGCTGGGATAAAAGGTCCTTTCCATTATTTAGTAGATTATGCCATAACACAAAATTTTTCAAACACTAATAAACCTGAGTACAATATTCGTAAACTTTATTTAGATGCATTTCCTGCAACTACCGGAGCTGGAGGACAAAGATATCCGCAGGTAAATCAAGCTATTACTAATGATGTTGGAAACACTTTGTATTTGTTTTATTTTGGACATGGCGGTATTAATGGATGGGCACAAGAAAGAGTTCTAACCTCAACGGAGGTACAAGGTTTTAATAATTTTACATCTGTTTATAGTAGATTCCCATTTGTATCAACAATTACTTGCGAATTCACATTGTGGGATGATCCTGGCACCTATTCTGTAGGAGAGCAAGTTATAAAACATAATACAGGAGGGGCTGCCACAATGATTACTTCTAGTCGAGCGATTACAGTAGATTATGGAAGAAAGTTCACTCCTATTTTCACTAAAAATATGTTTACTTTAAAATCTGATGATTTTAATTCCATAGGAGATGCTCATCTTAAAGCTCGACAAGAATATTATACATACTCTGAATCAGGTTATGGCCCATCATCCGATCCATTAAGGGTCAACTTCTTAGGTGATCCAGCAATGAAAATGAGTAGACCCAAGCGTCTTTTGAAAATTGAAAATATAGAAACACCCATCCCCGGAAAAATAAGGGCATTAGATTTTGTTAAGGTTACTGGTCGTGTTCTAAAAGCTGATGGCGTAACAACTGATGATACTTTTGTTGGTCGTGTAATTATAAATATTTTTGATAAAAAAATAAAAAAGAAAACATTAAACAATGATGCTCTTTCCGAACTTGAAGATAAACTGGAATTTGAGGAAGAGCCTGGAGCTATAGTAAAAGCTTCGGGGAAAATAAAAAAAGAAAACTCTGGTACTTTTACGGTTGAGTTTTATGTTCCAAAAGATATTAATTATGAAGTTGGAAGTGGCAGAATATTAGCCTACGCAGAAAATTTTGAAGATGCTAAAACAACAGGTAAAGATGCATTTGATGTTTTCAACAATCAACCACAAGTTGTCGGGGAAATTAATCCAGAAGGAATTAATGACTCCGAACCACCAGCTATTAATCTTTATATGAATAATACAAACTTTGCCAATGGTGGTATTACAGACCAAAACCCCATGCTTTTAGCTTGTTTAAAGGATAATATGGGCATCAATTCTACTGGTGCTGGAATTGGGCATGATATTACCTTTGTTTTGGATGGCGATATTATTAACACAACTTCAGTAAACGATTATTTTTCTCCTGGTGATGGCAACGGATGTAGTTTTGGGGATCTTCAGGATTATCAAAAGGGGTCTGTAACATTCCCTTTCAAAAGTTTAACTCCTGGCGAACACCAATTAGTATTTAAAGTTTGGGATATCAATAATAATTCTACTTCTTCTACGTTAAACTTTGTAGTAAAAGATGAGTCTGAAAAAAAATTGACTGTTAACAGACTTCTTAATTGGCCAAATCCATTTACTAATAAAACCTATGTTCAGTTTGAACATAATTGTGATGACATCTTGGACGTGAATGTTCAAATCTATACAATCACAGGAAAAATAGTGAGAACATTATCGACCAGTATATCTGCAGAACCATTCCTGCAAGGCTTCAGAACACCAAGACAAGCTATAGAATGGGACGGAAAAGATGATTTTGGTGATACAGTTGCAAAAGGTACATATATTTTTAAGATATTTGCACGCAGCCAGAATCAGGAAAAATGTTCAGGAAGCGCAACAGCTGTAGAAAAAATGGTTCTATTAAAATAAAAAAATTAATACATTGGTAAAACTTTTACCTTAAAAGAAAAAAAATGAATTTAACAAAAAGATTATTTTTAGGATTAGGATTTGGCGTTAGTGCCTTTGCCTTTTCCCAAAGCAATGTTCAGCCAGTATTGACGGGTGCTCCTTTCTTGAGAATATCTCCAGATGCAAGAGCTGGTGGTATGGGAGATCAGGGGGTTGTGACATCTACAGATGTTTTTTCACAGTTTTGGAATGCTGCAAAATATCCTTTTGCAAAAGTTTCTTCCGGATTTGGGGTTAACTATACACCATATATGAGTAAGCTTACAAGTGATGTATTCTTGCTTTATGGTTCTTATTATACATTTTTAGGTGATGATGAGCGTTCTACTTTGAGTGCGAGTATCTATTACTTCAATATGGGTGATGTAGATTTAACAGATTTCGTGGGTAATGAAGTGATTCAAGGAGGAACAGCAAAACCAAATGAATTCTCAATCGACGTAGCTTACGGTTTAAAATTAAGTGATAACTACTCAATGGCGGTTACTGGTAGATTCATCAGATCTGATATTGGTGGGGGGTTCAACTCCAACAGTACTCTGAAACCAGCTAATACTTTTGCAGTAGACGTTTCCGGTTACTATATGTCTCCTAAGCACGAAAGTATTAGTGGATATGAAGGTCGTGTAAAAGCAGGTTGGGCAGTTCAGAATCTTGGTCCTAGATTAGATTATACAGGAGATGAAGAATCCAGATCTTACCTTCCTACAATGGCAAGATTAGGTTTAGGTTATGATTTATTAATTGATGATCAAAACCGTTTCAGTTTAAGTGGTGAAGCTTCCAAAATTTTGGTTCCTGGTCCGGATGACACAGGTAACGTTCCAAACGTTGGAGTAATGGAAGGAATTGGAAAATCTTTCAGCAATAAGAAAAGTATTATGTTCAGTGGAGCTGCAGAATATTCTTATGACGAGACTTTCGCATTGAGAGCTGGTTATTTTACAGAAGCACCGGAGCAAGGAGCTAGACAATACGCCACTGTGGGTGTTGGTTTCAAATATGCTTCTTTCGGATTAGATCTTTCTTATTTGATCAACACGTCTAAAATCAATTCAGCTTTGGATAATACTTTAAGATTTGGATTGACTTGGAACATCGGTAGCGAAACTTACAACGCTCAAGATTATTAATTTTCCGAATTAATAATTAATTATAAAATTTTGCCAAGGCTTTCCGCTTTGGCATTTTTTTTTGATTAAATTTAAAATTAACTTTACGTTTAATCTCATCCTGAATATCCCATTAAACCATTACTTTCTCTAAATTTGCAAAATGAACTACAGTTCCGAACTCAAAAAATTCTTAACCAGCCAATACATCTATTCCGGAGCAAGAATCGCTTTAGCAATAGTAATTCCGAGTATCATCTTGGCACAATTTGGTTTGCTTAAAGAATATTTTTTGTTTCCCTTAGGAACGAGTTTCGTAGGATTGACGGATCAACAAGGTCCTTTCATAAGAAGAAGAAATACTTTAATATTATCTATTTTTTCCTTCTTTCTGATTGCACTTTTAGCAAGCTTACTCAAAGGATTTCCTATTGCAGTTTACCTACAAATCATCGTTTTCGGATTTTTCTTTTCAATGATTGGTGTGTATGGGATGAGATTGGCAACTTTTGGATCTATCGCACTCGTAGTCCTTAGTATCTTTATTGACGGGCATCTTACGGGAGATGATATTTTCAAAAGTACATTCATATTTTTCTTGGGCTGTTTGTGGTTTTTTATCATTTTTTTGATTGTTTCAAAATTGCAGCCATACAAATTAGCCAGTCAGGTTGTTGGTGAGAATTACTTGGAATTGGCAGATTATCTTAGAATCAAAGCCGGGCATTATACCAAAAATCCAGATTTCGATTCGTTACTGAATCAATTGATTACCCAACAAGTCAAAATCAAAAATCATCAGGAAGATACCAGAGAAATTGTTTTCAAAACCAGACAAATCGTCAACGAGTCTACTACACAAAGCAGAATTCTAATGTTGATGTTCCTCAATTCCATTGATCTTTATGATAAGCTTCTAACTTCAGAAAACGATTATAAAAGAATGAATCAGGTTTTTGGGGAAACCAAACTTCTTCAAAACATTCACGATTATCTTTTGGTAATGGCAGACGAGATAACCAATCTTGGGATTTCTCTACAAAGCGGTTTGCCTTATAAAGAAATCACTAATTTCGATAATGAACTAAAGAAAATTTACGACGAATTTTTCGATCACCGCGCCAAGAAATTTTCATCCGAAACATTAGAAGATTTTATGATGATGCGTCAGGTTCTGATGAGGATTACGGAGATTACGGATGAAGTCACAACTATTTTAAAAGTCAATTCTCAGGATAAAAAACTGGCCAAAAGTTTGTCCTCAGGATTAGATTATTCTCAATTTTTACCGCAAGAAGAAAAACTGAACCTCAAAGTTTTATTCTCCAATTTTTCTCTTAATTCAGGACATTTTCGTCACGCTGTAAGAGTAACAATTGCATTGCTGATAGGTTATATTGTTTCCAGGTTTGAGATTCTCGGGATTGGACATTCTTATTGGATCCTCATTACCATTATTGCTATTCTGAAACCTGCTTATGCAACTACAAAACACAGGAATCTTCTGCGTTTCTTCGGAACTTTGGCGGGTGCGATCATTGCATATATCATTTTATATTTTGTTGATGAACCTACAACATTGTTAATTATACTTCTTGTGAGTATGATTATCTGTTTCAGTTTGTTGAAATCCAATTATTTCTGGGCAGTTTTGTTTATGACGATTTATATTTTCCTGTCTTTCAACTTCTTAAGACCTGGAAATATCAACCTCATCTTCAAGGACAGATTATTGGATACAGCGATTGGTGGAATTGTAACTTTTCTGGTCGCATATTTTATTTTGCCGGTTTGGGAACACACTCAAAATCTCGCTTTGATGAAAAAATCTTCAAAAAGCAATCTGGATTATTTCCGATTGGTAATGGATCATTTCTTGAAAAACGAACCGGAAGATCAGGATTTCAGACTGAAAAGAAAAAATGCCATTATCGATTTAGCGAATCTTTCCGATAACTTCCAGAGAATGATTTCTGACCCAAAAAATCAACAAAGAAAGCTGGAAGCAGTTCATCAATTTGTTACTACAACGCATTTGATTACAGCTTATACAGCTTCTTTATCACAATACGCCAAATCCGGTCACGAGTTTCCGGAAATCGATTTTCAGAATTGGAAAATCAAAATCTCTGCAGAATTACTGCGAACATCGTCCCTACTCTATCAACAAGATCTGGATGAACAAATACGTTCCGAAAGCCACATAAAGCCGGAAGATCAGGTGTTTGATTTATTAGAAAAAAGAAAAGCAGAATTGGAAAATCAAGTTTTTTCCGATGAGAGGAAAACCTTTACGGTAAGTCATTTGACTGAAATCAAAAACATCAAAGAATTACTGGAATTAATCAATGATGTTGCAAAAGACCAGCGGAAAATTATAGAGGAATATTTGATTCATCAATCCAAAGCAAATGCTTAAAAAAAAGCAACTTGTTATTTCAAGTTGCTTTGTGATATTATTTAAGATACTTTTATTTTTTTATCATCTTGAAGGTCTGTAGAACTCCATTCTCTAATTTTACATTGACCAAATAGATTCCTGACGCTAGTGATGATACATCCATCTGATGATTTTTTGGCTGAATCGAACTTAATAATGTTTGTCCGGTTAAACTTAGTATTGATATTTCCTTGATTTGTTTTTTAGAAGAAACATTCAAAGTATGGTGTACGGGATTAGGATAAAGACTGATAGATTCTGTTTCTATATCATTAACGCCTAATTTGCTGCAATCTGAAATAAAGGACCAATTGCCCTCCAATCCTGGATCTTCTTCCCAAGTTGTTGTAATCCAAGATTCTTTATTATCCAAACTTTGGAAAGTAGGATTTGTTGCCCATCCTTGGATGCGCTGAAAATTGGTTATAAAAATGTTTTGTCCTGTTTTGGACCAGACTTGTAATGTGAGCCAATATCTTGTATTTTCATCTTTATTCACGGGGATTTCCAAACCGCCATTAGGAATTGTCAAGCTAGCCCAAAAGGTTGGATAAATTACAAAATCCTCACTATGTCTAGTAACTTCTGTAGGAACAAGATTTTCATAAGACGCAATCACATCTCCTGGAGAGTTGTTGTTATCTTTTCGAACTTCAATAGAGAATTTTTCAAAATCATCGTTTTCTGCCAATGGTAACAACAAAAATTTCAAAGATTTCAGCTTAAAGGCTTCCGAATCTTTAGGTACAAAAAAATCATCTGCTGCCAAGTATCCGGTATCTCCACTTACAGAACAAGCTGCCCAAAATGGACCTTGGTAATCCTGGTTACAGCCATAAGCTGGCTCCGCAGGAATATCGCCGCATCTAATGTATTTTTTAACCAAATCATTATTGGTACCACATTGGTCATCTGCATGTACATAGTATCTTACAACTTCATCTTTGGTAGCCGTCCATTTGATTGTATCATACCCCGATGCATATACCGTTGTTCCTTCTTCATCTGAAATAGTAATGTAGGACGTTTTAGCAGTTGTATTTTCTGAATAAATAATAAATGTATATTCAACCCCGGCAGTAACATTTACATTAGAGTAAGATCCATACATAACCGCTGTATGGATCTGCTCATTTCTCCCTTGGCAACTTGGAGTGAAGAGTTCCTCAGGAAAATAATATCCGGCAGTTAAGCAACCAGCTCCATCAGTTTTAGATTTAGCAATTTGGTTATACGAGATTCGGCTTTCGAAGTTTTTTGATTGTTGCGAGTAGCTCAATTGATAAATAAATACCAATAATAAAAAAGCAATTTTTTTCATATCATAATAAATTTTATTGATTGGTAACAAATGTTGAAAAAAAACAATAATGTCTCCAAATATTGGGATACACTATAAATGCTCAACGATTATTTTGAGATACTCATCCAACACTCACCCAAACGTAAAAACCTATTTATCAGAATTTTATAAATCAGATAAATATTTATTCAATTCGGTTTTGCTATTGGTTAATCCTAATTTCTTTCTAAGACGTGTGCGGATATTTTCTACGGATCTAAGTGAGGATTTGGTAATATTCATAATCTCTTTTGTGGAGAGATTGAGTCTTATCAACGCACAAATCCGCTTATCCATTACGCTCAGATCTGGATGTTTAGCATTGAGTTTTTCGTAAAAAGATTCGTAAACATTAGAAAACCGAAGTTCAAACTCTTCCCAGTTATTGTGAACCGAATTATGATTCATCATATTAATTACAAGATTAACAGATTGTTTCACGTTGCTTTCTCCTGCGGTCGACTGGATTTTTTTAAGATTGTCTACCAAAACATGAAACAACTCTTTCTGTTCCGCTTCCTTGATTGTTTTGATTGTGAGTTCCTTATTCCGTTTTTCCAATTCTTGTTTTAATTGGATTTCCTTGTATTCCTTCAGCTCATGTTCTAGTTTGATTTTCAATAACCGACTTTTGTAACGAATCATAAAAATCGATAAAATCAAGAGCAGAATAACCAGGATGCAAATGGTAAGAATCAGCGTGAATCTTTTTTGATTATAATCCAATTTTTGTTGTTGCGACTTGATTTTGCTGGCATATTCCAGCTTTGTTTTTTCTACATTAACCGCTTTTTCTTCGATTTTGAGACTATCACGTACACTGTCATAAGATAAAAAATATTTAGCTGAGTTTTTGTAATCTTTCTTTAGTAGGTAAGCTTTATACAATGCTTCTAACACGTTTTTTTGTGCAAAGGTGTTTGTTGTAGACTCATATTTTTCGGCTTCGTGCGCATAGAAAACAGCTTGATTAGCATCATCAATTTTACGATAGAAATCGGATGAAACAAGATATATCCAACTTTTTGTTGAATCATCTGTGGTTTTGTTGATAGATGATCTTGCCTTGTCTAGAAAAATTTTGGCTTTTTCATAATCTTGCAGATGGATATAAGTTTCTCCGATATTGGTATTGAGTATTATCAGCAGTTTTTCATCTGGCTTTTTTTTGAGATACACAGCGGCTTCCTGGTAATATTTCAAAGCCAATTTCGGAGCGCCATATTGGAAATTCAATCGACCAATATTGATTTTGGTTTGCGCCATGTAATAATAATCTTTCACAGTATTATAGTGTTTCCAAAGTTTATTAAAATATAGTAATGCTAAATTTTTGTCATTGAGTCTGGCGTACAAAATCGCCAATTTGGTTTCCAATTTATACCTCCTCGGATCTGTCGTATTTTTGTAAAAATCGTACTCTTTGAGAAGCGCATTGGCAAAAAGATCTACCGCATCAAAAGCTGAATAAATCTCTGCCGTTTGTCTGTAATATTTAACCCAAGCCGTATCTGTATTGATTTTTTTCGTAGATTCCTCGGCAACACCAATATAATAATTCATCCGTTCCACATCTTCGAACTTTATTTTCGAAGCTATTTTCAAACTCAAATCAACTGTTTGTTGTTTACTTTTACTCAAAACCAAACTATCTAATAATCTGGAAATATTCTTTTGAGCAACGAAAAAAAATGGAAACAAAAAAAATAATATAAACAGGCTCTTTCTCTGAACTATCATTCTCATTAATATAATTAGAACATAAAAATACACCAATTACTGCAGTAATTTCACAATCTAAATTCTAATTTTATAATCAATCCACAACTGCGAAACAATAGTTATCAAAGAAAGAAATTTTGGCTTTGTAAAAATCTTCATTCTCCAAATCATAAACCCTGCTTTTAACTGTAAATTCTTCCTGCAACTCAAAAGGTAAAACATCGTAATGTTTTTTCAATGACCAATGTTTGCTGTGATGAATTTTGTAAAGCGCTTCTTTCACACACCAGATTGCCGTTAAAAAATCAACTTCCTCAGAATTATCAATATAAACATCTTCGTGAAGAATAAATTTGTGTCGAATATTCTTGATTTTTTCTTTACGTTTTTCAAGGTCTATTCCAACTTTCTTTTTAGAAATGGCTAAAGCCGCCAACGGATAAGAATGACTGATTGAAATATGGAAATCCTGCGGAAACAGATAAGGTTCGCCATTTTCTCTGTAAAGAATTTTGTGATTAGGAAGTAATACTTTCAGCATTTTTCTTACCATCAAAAACTCTGAGATTTTATTCGGATGATAACCTAGAATTTTAGCCTGATTTTCCGGTTCCAGCAAAAGATCAGAATCCAATTCTTCATTTTCATCAAATTCCCAAATCAGAATTTGAGCAATATCATCGGAAAGATCTTTATAAAGTGGCATCAATTACTTTTTTGAATGGTTAAAATTAATAAAAAAAGACGACTTCAAAAATTACAATCCTGATTGTCAGAACTTAAAAATGCCTTAAAAATGAGGTTTTATGATTATTTTAACAATTATCCGATGTAAATTTGCAGTATCAAAATGAAAAACGCAATTGTATATATTCTAATGTTTATTTTCCTGCTCTTCACAGCAGAGAACAAACAGACGCTTGATTTCCAGCAAGATTTTGGAACTCAGAATGTATCATTGCGCCTTCTTTCTTTTGCAAAAAAACACCATTTGAATCATACTTTGGAGAAAACTTCTCTACAACAGATCAATGATTCTTTGGATTCTCCTGAAGAGATTAATCTGAACTTTTCCGATGCTCTTAATGTTGTTGCAATTGCAGCAACATTCGGCTTTGGTTATCTTTTACATTTATATTTCAGAGGTAGAACGCAAACCTTTCACGAACCGAAACTCATTCCATCTTCGGTCAAAAGATTTATTCTGCTGCGTTCAATCCGAATTTAAAAATTTTTTTTTCGAAAACACAATTACCCTTATTCCAAAGTGGTAACATCACCCGTTGTTTTTGAAATTTCCTACTCAAATTTTGAATGATCATTAGTAATGATTAAAGCATTGATTTAATTCTAAAAATTAATGTCCAAAGTCAGATCTCTGTTAAATCATTCTTTCAATATCCCATTAAAAAATAAAAATTATTTAAAATGAAACCGCAAGGTTTGTTAATTCCTTTAAAAAAATATAAGATTATGAACAAGAGAGTCACACTTACTCTTATTTTCAGCACATTATTGATGATTTTAAGCTGCAACGACAAGAAAGAAGAAAAAGAAGAATCTGTCGTTTACCCAACAACGTCTCCTTTAAAAATGGACACCGTGATTAACAAAGAATTTGTTTCCCAGATCAGATCCGAGAGAAATATCGAAATCCGAGCACAGGAAAAAGGATTCTTAGAAAAAATATATGTTGATGAGGGTCAACACGTACAAGCCGGACAGGTTTTGTTCAGAATTATGCCTCAACTTTATCAGGCTGATGTTTTGAAAGCTAAAGCTGAAGTGGCACAAGCAGAAATTGAACTACAAAACTCTAGCACATTAGCCAATAACAATGTGGTTTCTATTAATGAAAAAAGAATGGCTAAAGCTAAATTAGATGCGGCTAAAGCTGAATTGAACTTAGCTCAAACCCATTTATCTTTCACAACAATCAAAGCGCCATTTTCAGGGATCATTGACCGTCTTCCGCTGAAATTAGGAAGCTTAGTTGATGAGGGTGATCTTCTGACCAGCCTTTCCGATAACGGCGGGATCTTCGCCTATTTCAATGTTTCTGAACCAGAATATCTTAATTATCAGACGCATTCTGCAGAACGCGGAAACAACCAGGTTTCTTTGATAATGGCAAATGGCGAAACTTTTCCAAATAAAGGAATTATCCAAACCATTGAAGGTGAGTTCGATAATGAAACAGGCAATATCGCTTTCCGAGCAAAGTTCCCGAATTCTAATCAATTATTGAGAAATGGAGAAACCGGAAAAATCCAAATGACACTTCCTCTTAAAAACGCCTTGATTATTCCTCAAAAAGCGACTTACGAAATCCAGGATCAGAAATATGTTTTTGTAGTTGGAAAAGATGGGGTTGCTAGATCAAAAAATATCAAGGTTGCTTACGAACTTCCTGATATCTATGTTGTTTCTGAAGGACTTAATCCTGATGACAAAATCTTGTTAGAAGGGGTCCAAAAAGTAAAAGATGACCAGAAAGTGGAGACCAAATTCCAAGACCCGAAAAAAGTCCTGAGCTCATTAAAATTACAAGCAAACTAAGATAATGGTTAATGATTAATTGTTAATGGTAACAGTGCTTTCCCTTAATAATTAACAATTGACAATTAATAATTATAAAATTATGTTTAAGAAATTCATTCGCAGACCTGTTCTGTCGATCGTGATCTCCTTGATCATCGTATTTATGGGAGTCTTGTCTTTGGTAAAACTTCCTATCACGCAATTCCCTTCTATTTCTCCACCAAAAGTGAACATCACTGCGGAATATCCAGGAGCTAATAACGAGTTGCTAATTAAATCTGTTGTAATTCCGTTGGAACGTGGACTAAATGGTGTTCCGGGGATGAAATATATGACTTCCGATGCTGGAAACGACGGTGAATGTTCTATCCAAATCGTCTTTGATTTGGGAACTGATCCGAACGTTGCTGCTGTGAACGTTCAAAACCGTGTGTCATCGGTTGTTAATAAATTGCCTCCTTTGGTAGTTCGTGAAGGTGTGAAAATCACGCGTGAAGAGCCGAATATGTTAATGTATATCAACCTTTACAGCGATGACCCGAAAGCAGACCAAAAATTCCTTTTCAACTATGCGGATATCAATGTAATGTCAGAATTGCGAAGAGTTAGCGGAGTTGGTTTTGCAGATATCTTAGGAACCCGTGAATATGCGATGCGTATTTGGTTAAAGCCTGATAGAATGACAGCTTACGGAATTTCTGCTGACGAAGTAATGGAATCTTTGAATGCCCAAAGTTTAGAAGCTTCTCCAGGAAAAACCGGGGAAAGTTCCGGAAAACGTTCTCAGTCATTTGAATATATTTTGAAATACCCTGGTCGTTTCAATAATGAAAAAGATTATGGAAATATCATTCTGAAAGCTAAAACAGATGGCGAATTTGTAAGGTTGAAAGATGTTGCTGATATAGAATTCGGTTCATCAATGTATGACATCTACTCTACTTTGAATGGAAAACCATCAGCCGCAATCACATTGAAACAATCTTACGGTTCTAATGCAAGTGACGTTATCAAGAATGTAAAAGTGTTGATGTCTGATTTACAAAAAACCTTTCCAAAAGGAATGCATTACGAAATCAGTTATGACGTTTCCAGATTCCTGGATGCATCTATTGAGAAAGTAGTTCATACATTATTCGAAGCGTTTATATTAGTAGCAATCGTAGTTTTCTTATTCTTAGGAGACTGGCGTTCTACCTTGATTCCAACAATTGCAGTTCCAGTTTCTCTGGTAGGAACATTTGCAGTAATGTCCGCCTTCGGAATTACTTTGAACTTGATTTCACTTTTTGCTCTAGTAATGGCAATCGGGATTGTCGTCGATGACGCGATTGTTGTGATAGAAGCCGTCCACGCCAAGATGGAAGAGAAACATCTGTCGCCACTCAAGGCAACGGAAGAAGCAATGCACGAAATCAGCGGTGCAATTATCGCAATCACTTTGGTAATGGCTTCGGTTTTCATTCCGGTTGCGTTTATGTCCGGTCCCGTTGGGGTTTTCTACCGTCAGTTTTCTATTACAATGGTTTCATCCATTATTTTATCCGGAGTTGTCGCTTTGACATTAACACCTGCTTTATGTGCATTAATCCTGAAAAATAATCACGGAAAAGAGAAAAAGAAAACACCGGTTACAAGATTTTTGGATGGTTTCAACAACTTATTTACAGTTGGAGCAGGAAAATACCACAACTTATTAACTAAAGTTGTTACGAGAAAAATGGTAACACTTCCTTTATTAGTTCTTTTCTGTATCGGAACTTTTTTCTTAAGCAACAAATTGCCTTCAGGATTTATTCCAAGTGAAGACCAAGGGATGATTTATGCAATTATCCAAACACCTCCGGGTTCGACTTTAGAAAGAACGAATCAGATTGCATTACAACTTCAAAAAGCGTCTGAAGATATTGATGGGGTTTCGTCTGTTTCATCTTTGGCAGGTTATGAAATTTTGACTGAGGGAACAGGTTCTAACTCCGGAACTTGTTTAATTAACTTGAAAAATTGGGACGAAAGAAAAGAATCTGCGACAGAAATCATCGAACAATTGGAACAAAAAGCCAAGGAAATACCTGGAGCAAACATCGAATTCTTCCAACCGCCGTCAATTCCCGGTTATGGTGCCGCAGGAGGTTTTGAATTAAGACTTTTGGATAAAGCCGGAAGTGGTGATTATCACAAAATGGAACAAGTCAGCAATGATTTTGTAAAAGAACTGAAAAAACGTCCGGAATTGGGTTCTGCTTTCACATTCTATTCTGCAAGTTTCCCTCAATATATGTTGAAAGTTGATAATGATTTAGCAGAACAAAAAGGTGTAACAATCGAAAAAGCAATGGATAATCTTTCAACATTGATTGGTTCCAATTACGAAACAAGTTTCATCCGATTCGACAGACCTTATAAAGTGATTGTTCAGGCTGGTCCGCAATATCGTGCGTTGCCAAGTGATTTATTAAAATTGTATGTGAAAAATGATAAAGACCAAATGGTTCCTTATTCAGATTTTATGCATCTTGAAAAAGTATATGGATTGTCAGAAATCACAAGACATAATATGTACAACTCTTCCGAAGTGAGTGGAACACCGGCTCCCGGATATAGTTCCGGAGATGCAATTAAAGCGATTCAGGAAGTTGCTGATAAAACTTTGCCTAGAGGTTTCGGAATTGACTGGGCAGGAATTTCAAAAGACGAAGTTTCCAGAGGTAACGAAGCGATTTATATTTTCTTGGTTTGTCTTGGATTCGTATATTTGATTCTTTCTGCTCAGTATGAAAGTTTCATACTTCCATTACCAATTATTTTGTCTTTACCGACAGGGATTTTCGGAGCATTTTTATGTTTAACACTTTTCGGATTAGAAAATAATATCTATGCACAGGTGGCAATGGTAATGCTCATAGGGTTACTGGGAAAAAATGCCGTTTTGATTGTTGAATTCGCTGTTCAGAAAAAAGCTGAGGAAGGGCTTTCTACAAAAGAAGCAGCTTTACAAGGTGCATCGTTGAGATTCCGTCCGATTTTGATGACATCATTCGCATTTATCGCTGGATTGATTCCATTAGCTTTAGCAACCGGACCTGGAGCCGTTGGTAACAGAACGATTGGAACAGCTGCTGCAGGAGGAATGCTTATCGGAACTATTTTCGGATTGATGATCATTCCTGGATTGTACTACATTTTTGCCAACATTGCAGCTAAGTCCAAACTTACTTACTATGAAGAAGAAAATCCTTTAACTGAACAAACTGAACCTTACCAACACGATGGAAAATTTGAAGATAAATAGAAGAAATTTTAGAATTTCCAAAACCAAATGAAAATAGTTTTTCTCGCTGATTTTAAGGATTAGGCTGATTTTTCAGCATTGTTAATCGGCAAAATTTGAGTAATCGGCGAGAATTATAAATCAAAAAAAAACAGTATGAATAAATTATTTCATAATCATAAAAGTATAATAACCACAATTGCTTTTTCGCTCCTTTTAGCAAGTTGTAAAGCACCAATGGCGACCAAAATTCAGGATAGAGTGAAAGAAACCATTCCTCAGAATTTTGAGAATCAGACTGCTTCGGAAAACAACTCGGGAATTACACCCTGGAAACAATTTTTTACAGATCCGAATCTTGTGAATCTGATTGATGAAGCTTTGAAAAATAATCAGGAATTAATGATTACGCTTCAGCAAATTGAAATTGCGAAAAGTGATGTGATGTACAAGAACGGAAAGCTAAGTCCGACGGTTGCAGCAAGATTAGGAGCCGGAATAGAAAAAGTGGGTCGCTACACAAGCACAGGAGCTGGTGATGCTTCAACTGATATAACCGATGGAAAAGAAGTTCCTGAGAATTTAGGAAATTTTGAAGGCGGATTGATTGCCAACTGGGAAGTTGATATCTGGCATAAATTGAGAACCGAAAAACAAGCTGCTGTTGCTCATTATTTGTCTACAGTTGAAGGAAAGAATTTTGTTCTTTCAAGTTTGATTGCAGAAGTGGCTGATAATTATTATGAATTATTGTCGCTGGACAATCAACTGGATATCATCCATCAGTATATGGATTTGCAAAAAAAAGCGCTCGAAGTTGCCAAAATCCAAAAACAGGCAATGGCTGCAACGGAATTGGCCGTTAAAAAATTCGAGGCTGAATTGGCAAAATCCAATGCGACAGAATACGACTTGAAACAGCAAATCACGGAAAAGGAAAATCAAATCAATGCTTTGCTTGGTCGTTATCCGCAACCGATTGTGAGAACCAAAGAAAGCTTTATGTCTATTGTTCCGCAAACGGTTTATACAGGAATTCCGTCTCAGTTATTGGCAAATCGTCCTGACATTAAGCAGGCTGAATTGGAATTGAAATCTGCAAAACTGGATGTAGAAGCGGCGAGAAAAGAATTTTATCCTAGCCTTGAGATTAACGCTGCTCTTGGTTTGGAAGCTTTTAAGCCCAATTATCTTGTGAAAATGCCGGAATCCATTGCTTACAGTCTGGTTGGAGAATTGGCTGGCCCATTGATTAATAAAAGTGCAATTCAAGCAAATTTCAAATCAGCTGATGCAAGACAAATCCAGGCTTTGTATGAATATGACAAAACCATTCTGAGTGCTTATCTAGATATCACGAATCAAATGTCGGCGATTAAAAACCTCGATAAATATTATGAAATGAAGTCTCAGGAAGTGCAGGCACTTGACCAGGGAATCGATATTGCCAATCAATTATTCAGAAATATGAGAGCGGATTATCTGGAAGTTCTGATGAATCAGCGTGATGCCTTGGACGCAAAAATGGAACTCATCGAAGCTAAGGAAAGACAGCTGAGCACAGTTGTCAACATCTACAAAAGCTTAGGTGGCGGTTGGAAATAAACATTCATTATTCTCTCTATACGCGATGCTCTCAGAAATTTTTCTGGGAGTATTTTTTTGTGACATATTCAATATTCAGAATATAAAAGGTATTTTTTTGAAAAAATATTTACATAAATTTACTGGTTTATAAGCAATCAGGCCTATTTCATTTTGAAATTAATTTTAGCATTTTTACTCGCATTCGGTACAATCATCAAAGCACAAAATAGTCGAGATGCAGAAACTTTGTTCCTAGAATCTAAAAATTTACTTTATAAAAAACCTTCGGAATCTGCTGTTATTTCAGAATTTCTTTCCAAAAACAGTTCGGATAATAATGATAAAATAAAAGCGCTTTTACTTCTTGCCGAAAGTTATCTATTAAGAGGCGATTACAATTCTGCGAGTGAAAAATTATTTCAGTGTCTGGAACTTTCAAAAAAATCCAGTCGTCCGGAAAATGAATTTCAAATCAACTTTCTACTGGCAAGACTTTGTGATGAATTGGGAATTGAATTTTCTCAATTATATCTTATCAAAGATGAAAAGGAAATCACTCAGAATTATTACGAAAAAGCCATAAAATCTCATTCAAATTCTAATTGGAATCAAACTATTAAGAATTTAAAGTTATTCGAAAAGCAAAAAAATAAATCTTTTCCGGAACTTAACAATTTCTATTACGCACTTTCCTACTCTAATCTTGGAAAGGTGGACTCAGCACAATATTTCTCGCATAAAATTCAGAATGACACACCTTATTATTTTTATGTCAAGGCTAAAATTAAATCTTCAGGAAAAGAATTTGATAAGAATATTGATTATCTCGAACTTTTAAAACCAATTGAAAAGAAAGTTAAGGATGTTTGGTTGCGAGAGGAGATTTATCAATTGGCCATCAACAGTTACGAATCCAAAGACCAGGAAAAATATCGGGAATTCTATCAACTTCAAACCGCTTTGCAGGATTCTTTGAAGTATGTAAAAGAAAATGCCAGAATTTTTTTTCTTACCAAAATCAGTCAGAAACAGGATGAAATTTTAGAATCCAAATCTGAACAGCAGAAAAGAATTATTTATTTTATTTCGATTGCGATTTTACTTGTATTGATTATTGGTTATTTCATCAATCGAAAATTAAATCAAAAACAAAACGAGTACGAAAAAGCAATAAAAGAAGCGGAAGAAAGAGAAAAATTCATTGCGGAAAACAAAGCGCAGGAAAGTGCCGGAAAAATTGTAATTCCTGATAAAACAGTTAGCTTTCTGCTGGAAAAACTGGAAAAATTCGAATCCAGCAATGAATATCTTGACCCAGCGATTTCGCTAAACCTACTTGCCGAAAACCTGAACACAAATACCAAATATCTATCAGAAATCATCAATACTTATAAGAATAAAAATTTCCACACATATATCAACGAACTGAGAATCAATTACATCATCAATCAACTAAGAAATAATCCAGTTTACTTGAAATACAAGGTCAGTCATTTGGCAGAAGAAGCCGGGTTTTCTTCACATAGCTTGTTTTCGACCGTGTTCAAGCAGGTTACAGGACACTCGCCTGCGTCATTTATAAAAACCATTAAAAATGAATAAGATGATAGCATTGAGAATTTTTTTGGTGATGATTTTATCCATTTCAACAAGTTTGGTTTTTGCTCAGGAAGGCAATAAAGAAATTGATAGTCTGATTGGCGCAGCCAATTCGTTTATCTTCAAAAATCCACAGAAGACTATTGAGATTGGTAAGGACATTTTGAAGAAAAAAAACATTGAATCTTCTTACAAAATCTCGTCTTATATCTTGATTTCCAACGGCTATTCTGGCTTGAATGATTATCAAAAATCCATTGAATTCGCTTTGAAAGCCAACGAATTATCTGAACAAACTAAAGATATTGCCAACCAAATCAGGACTTTGGGACTCATTGGAAATCAATACATTCGGATAGAAATGCGCGATGAAGCCTGGCATTATCTCGACAAAGCGGATAAATTGTCGCAAACGGTTTCTTTACCTGAATCCAAAAAATATTTGATTGGAAATATCAATCTCCTGAAAGGGTTTCTGTACAAAAGAAGTCTGGATTGTGGTTATGCGATTAAACATTTTAACAAAGCGATTAACGAGTTCAAAAAAGATAAAGACAACGGATTTGCGAAAGCGAATCTCGGGCAGGCTTATAACCAGAAAGCTTATTGCTACCTCAACATCAACAAAGATTCTGCGCAGGTCAGTTTTGAAAATGGATTGGCTGACGCCAGAAAAAACGGCGCAAAATCTCTGGAATGTAATGCAATGATTGGATTGTCCGAAATCAAAAGCTCCAGAAAAGATTTTGACAGTTCTAATAAAACGTTGTTATCAGCACTTCCACTTTCTAAAGAAGCCCAGCAAATCGAAATGGAAAGCAGGATTTACAAACTCCTGGCAGAAAATTTCATTGAACTTAATGATTTTGAAAATCATAAGAAATATCAAAAACTGTTTGATTCTACTCAATCCAAATTTGCTCTGGAAGATGTAAAATCTGTCAACGAATTAATTAAGAAACGAAACGAATTCAAGCAGAAAAATTTTGAATCCGAACAAAAAAAATATGTGATTATCATTTATGTTCTTCTTGGTATTTTAGTTTTATCAGGTGCAATTTTATCTTATTTTTTGGTCAATAAGTCGAAAAAAATCAATCAAAACATCAAAAATAAAATTTCTTAATCTAAAATTAATTCAGTAAAAATTATCTGATTTTCAATTAATTAAAATTAAAAAACTTTTGTTTTCTTGAAATTTTCGGATATCTAATAGCATATCTCTACGCATTCTGAAATTAAGGGTCTAATTTTACTTAAAAGAAATTATTTATATGAAGAGTAAATTTATCCTTGCGGCATTATTGGTATCATTTTTAGAAATCAATGCTCAGCAGACGCCAGTCTTTAAAATGGTCAAAGACATCAATCCGACGGGCGATTCTTTTCCGGAAAATCTCATCAAAGTAGATTCGAAAATATATTTTTCTGCAGATGACGGCGAACACGGAAAAGAACTTTGGGTCACAGACGGTACGGAAACCAAACTGGTCAAAGACATCAATCCAGGAAGCAATGGTTCTGATATTTATAACTTTAAAGTTCTGAATGGAAAACTTTTTTTTACCGCGACTGATGAAGCTAACGGAAACGAGCTTTGGACGTCAGACGGGACAGAAGCCGGAACAGTCCTTGTAAAAGATATGTATCCGGGTAGCGGTGGTTCTTATGCTTTTGAATTCGTGGAGTTCAACAATGCTTTATACTTTAGGTCAGAAGATGGTGTTCACGGAACCGAGCTTTGGAAAACCGACGGAACAACGGAAGGAACCGTAATGGTGACAGATTTGCGCGAAGGTGAATTTGGTTCTAATCCTTCTTATTTTACAGTTCTCAATGATAAACTTTACTTCAACGCGCTAGATGGATTTGATTTTGATAACGGTCAGCACGGCTTTGAACTTTGGGTAACAGACGGCACTGCGGCCGGAACGCAAATGGTAAAAGATATCCATGCAGAAAGTTCCAATCCTTCTAACCTGAAAGCGTTTGGCAATAAAATCTATTTCAATGCCGATGATGGCACAAACGGCATCGAACTTTGGGCTACAGACGGAACCAGCGCCGGAACTTATATGGTTAAAAATATCAATACTGGTGGTAATGGAAACGCTATTCCTGCAGATTTTATTGACTTTAATGGAAAGTTATTTTTCACAGCATATAGTAGCGACACAGGAAGAGAAATATGGACGACAGACGGTACCGAAGCTGGTACTAAAATCCTGAAAGATGTTTACGAAGGAACTGAAAATGGCGTAATTCCACAGTTTAAATATATCATTTATAACAACAAGTTATTTATGACATTAAGAGATGCTGAGCACGGCGGAGAGATCTGGTCAACCGACGGAACACCGGAAGGTACTCAATTATTTATAGATGTTTTGCCAGGTCCTGGCGATTCTATGGGCATTACTATTTCGCCAATGTTTTTCCAGGTGATGGGTGGTAAGCTATACTTCCGAGCTGTCAATAGTGAAGAATATTATCAGTTATGGAAATCCGACGGAACATTGGCGGGAACTCAAAAGATAATGGCTGACCCACAGAATCCGTCACAGGATGCCCTAAGTTACACTCCTTATTTTACGGCGATGGGAGACAAATTATATTTCACGGCAAAATATAATGACAGCGGTTATGAACTATGGAGTGTAGCTGCTGATGAAGCAATGGCCGTAACGGATATTAGTAAAAATCAATTTTCAGTTTATCCAAATCCAGTGGATGATATCATCAATATTTCTGGAGACTCTCAGATTTCTTCGGTTCAGATTTATGATTATGCCGGGAAATTGTTGTTGAGCAATTCTGCCAATTCGAAAAAACTGCAACTTAATGTTTCTTCTTTACCAAAAGGGAATTACATTGTCAGAGTTTTATCTGGACAAAACAGCAGTTCACATAAAATCATCAAAAAGTAATTTCTTCAATTTCAAATTTAACCCGGGAGTTTTAGCTTCCGGGTTTTTATTTTTAAATAATTTAGTAAAATATACCAATTGGTATATAATTTGTTTATCTTTGCAAAGTCAATTCAGAAAACAAAATGTCAAAAGCAGAAAAAACAAGACAGTTCATCATCGAACAAACCGCAGAACTTTTCAATAAGAAAGGTTACGCCGGGACGTCTTTGTCTGACATTACTTCTGCAACCGGATTAACAAAAGGAAGCATCTACGGAAATTTTGAAAACAAAGATGAAGTTGCCAAAGAAGTTTATCTCTACAATTCCAAAAGGTTGCAAACCAGCTTTATCAATCAGCTGAACAATGAAATGACAGCGCGTGAAAAACTATTCACAATTATTGATTTTTACAGAAAAACCTGGGAAATCAATTTCTCTCGTGGCGGATGCCCTCACTTGAATACAGCTGTAGAAGCCGACGACACAATGCCTGTTCTTAAAGCAGAAGTAGCTAAGAATTTTGAAAATTGGGCCAACCAATGGAGTCAAATTTTAGAAAAAGGAAAAACTCAAAACGAAATTGTAGAATCTGTTGATTCATCACAATATGCATTTCAATTCATTGCTTTGATAGAGGGCGGGATTCTGCTTTCAAAAACGATGAATAACAAAACTCATCTTTTCAACGCTTTAAAAAGAATCGAAATAATCATCGATAACGAATTAATCAAATAAATTTTTTTCAATAAAAATATACCAATCGGTATCAAATATCATTATGAAAACAACCAACAACACAGTATTTATTTCCGGTGGTTCAGCCGGAATCGGATTAGAAATTGCTAAATCATTTTCAGAAAAAGGAAATAAGGTGATTATCAATGGAAGAAACCGAGAACGTCTTGATAATGCTTTGGAACAATTGGAAAATGCGGTTGCCATCCAAGGCGACTTATCTATCGAAAGCGAAAGAATACGAATTGCCAACGAATTGATTCAGAATCATCCAGATGTCAATATCGTCATCAACAACGCTGGAGAAGCTTACTATTACAACCTGGCAGACAACAGCAATACTTACGAATTGGCAAAGAAAGAAATCAACACCAATTATTTGACAATCATCCATTTCACAGATTTGTTACTTCCGCATCTATTACAAAAAGAAGATGCTGCATTGGTTAACGTGACATCCATTGCCTCATTAGTTTCTTATGCGCCCATTCCAACTTATGCAGCCAGCAAAGCGGCTCTTAGAAGTTATACCCAATCTCTCAGAAATGCTTTGAAAGCAACTTCGGTTAAAATTTTCGAGGTGTTGCCACCCTTGGTCAATACTAGTTTTTCAACAGAAATCGGTGGCGAAAACGGAATTCCGCCAAAAGAAGTGGCAGACGAGTTATTGATAGCTTTGGAACAAAATCAATTCGATGTTCCTGTGGGACAAACCAAAGTGGTGCTTGGTGCTTTTCAGGAAGCACTGTCAAAATTGAGTCAGAATTAAAATATTAACATTTGTTTGGGCAGCTTAATCCGCCTTCCGCTCCCAATCTTTTTTGCAGACGATTTCGGTTTAAATAGAACTTAAGTACAAGCAAAAAAGGATTTCCGCTCAAGTCGGGCTGCGAGTAATTCAACGCTAAACAAATTAAACTTATTTTTAAGACACAATAATTGCCTTGGCGACTTACAGGAATTTAATAAATATAAAATTTTGCGCCTTTGCAATTAAATATAAAATCTAAAATTATGGACAGATTAGCACATTTGAAATCATTAATCGGAAAAGAATTCACAGATTCACCGTCGCCTTTTATGCGCTGGCTGAAACCGATTGTTGTTTCTGCAGAAAAAGGTCATCTGGAATTTCAATATACCATTCGTCCGGAATGGCTCAATCCGATTGGGAATCTTCACGGTGGTGTAACGGCGGCAATTATTGATGATGTTTTGGGCGCAACAATGTTTTCTCTTAATGAACCAACTTTTTACACAACCATTAATAATGTTATTGATTATTTCTCCATTGGGAAAGAAGGCGAAAATATCATTGCTGAAACGCATATCACCAAATTGGGAAAACAATTCATCAACGCCACCTGCGAAATCTGGAATGCTGACAAAACCAGACTGATTGCAAAAGGCACATCCAACTTATTCAAAACACAAATCTCAAGATAATGAAACGAGTCGTAATTACAGGAATGGGAGCCGTAACGCCTTTGGGAAATGACGTAGAAACCTTTTGGAACAATATTCTGAAAGGCGAAAGCGGTGCTGATACAATCACACATTTTAATGCTGAGAAATTCAAAGTTCAGTTTGCAGCCGAAGTCAAAAACTTTGCTCCGGAAAAATACCTGGATAAAAATGAAATCAAAAGAAGCGACCTTTTCACACAATATGCGATTTACGCCGCTGCTCAAGCAATGGAAGATTCCGGATTGAATTTTAAAGACTTCGATCCTTTTGATATTGGTGTGATTTGGGGAACCGGGCAAGGTGGAATGGAAACTTTTGAAAATGAAGTGACAGAATATGTTTCCGGAGACGGAACACCAAGATTCAGTCCGTTTTTTGTTCCGAAACTGATTGCTAATATGGCTTCCGGAATGATTTCTATGAAATACGGATTGCGAGGAATCAATTATACAACGGTTTCTGCCTGCGCCACAGCGAACACTGCTTTTATGGATGCCTTCAATTATATCCGCTGGGGAAAAGCAAAAGTGATTGTAAGTGGAGGCTCGGAAGCACCTATTACTCCAGCATCATTAGGTGGATTTTCATCAATGAAAGCTATGTCCACCCGAAATGATAATCCGAAAGCTGCCAGCCGACCTTATGATGTGGAACGCGATGGTTTTATAATGGGAGAAGGTGCTGGGGCTTTGATTTTGGAAGAATATGAGCACGCCAAAGCCAGAGGTGCAAAAATTTATGCAGAGTTAATTGGCGCAGCAATGACAGCCGACGCTTATCATATGACTGCACCTCATCCGGAAGGAATTGGCGCGGCAAAATCTATGGAACTGGCATTGGAAGACGCCAACATTCAGTCAGACCAAGTCGATTATCTGAATCCGCACGCTACTTCTACTCCACTTGGAGATTTAGCAGAGTTGAACGCTATTAATAAAGTTTTCAAAGGCAGTCCAAATCTTGATATCAGCGCTACCAAATCTATGACGGGGCATTTGCTAGGTGCCGCTGGTGCTGCAGAAGCTATTATTTGCATCAAAGCAATTCAGGAGAATATAATCCCTGCAACAATCAATGTTTCAAAGCTGGATGAGAATATTCCGGAGGGCATTAATATCGTTACCGAAAATAAAGAAAAACCAATCAACATTGCGATGAGTAATGCATTTGGTTTTGGTGGTCATAACTCGACGGTTATTTTTAGAAAAATTTAAAATTATTTAAAACACATAGGCATAATAGAATAAGTATTCATAATAACATTTAATTAAATAGAAAAGCTATTTTGTCTTTAATCAATATGTTCGAAGAAATAAGAGCTATGTGGCTACGTAGTAAAAGGATAAATCAAGAAAGGCTTAGTAAAAACTAAGCCTTTCTTGTATCTTTATTATTTCTGTGTGTGATTGATATCGTTTCTGTGTTCCATAATTTCCAGATTGGCATCTACGAAATAAGCACTTCCGAATCCATTCACATAAGCGCCTTTTACAGGATGAAGAGCAATTAGGATAAAGTCGGTCATTTCGTTCAGAACATCTACAATTTTTCCGTGTCTTTCTTTTAATTTTCCAACAATATTATTCCAATCATCAGAATCTCTTTCGATTTGAGAAGTTGAAACTTCAACAGTCAGTCTTTCTCTTGCATAGACTTGTTTCGTAGCAGACTCATCCTCAATGAACATTGCAGAAACTTTTCTTCCTTCAGCAAGATTTTTGGTATGCTTAGCCATAAAAGAAACCAAAACATAGAATTTATTATCGATTTCTACAAATGGTGCATAACTAGCGTTCGGTGTTCCTTCTGCATCTACAGTTGCCAAAGTTACACTTAGCGTTTTAGCAATTAATTCTTTTACTTTTGGAGCAACTGGTTTTGCCTGTCTCTTTGCTTCTTCTGTATGTTCACTCATAATATATTTTTTTGATGTCACAAAAATAGTTATTTAGATTTAAACTAAATAAACTTTTATTATGTGAATTGTCATATTATCTTTACATTATAATTACTAAATAATTTTATAATTTAATTCCAAATGAACAAAAACATCCCAACATATAGTCTTAATGACATCACAAAAGACGGAATGTTCATAGAAATCGTTCGGGAAAATTCTGGTGAAACCAATAAAGATATTGAGGAAAAAGGCATTCATAGAGACAGCCATTATCTCTTTCTTTTTCTACAAAGCGGTAAAGCAGAGGTTATGGTAGATTTTAAGGATTTTAAAATGGAAGGACCTGCCATTTTTTGCATTAGGCCTGGGCAGGTTCATTATTCAAAGAATTTTGATATATACGGTTGGTTTTTAGCCGTAAATTCTGACCTAGTTCCGAATGAAGTTCGTACTGTTTTTGAAGAATCGTTTTCTCCAATTCTTCCTGTAAAAATAGAATCTGAATTTTCGAAGAATCTTGATAATTGTGCTCAACTTCTTTATTTGTACAATAAAAAACCAAAAAACGAATTGAAAATAGTTCAATCTCTGTTGGATGCTTATACGGGAATGCTGGCTTCGGTATTTGCAGAAAAATCAAATCTGGAAGACCTAAAGGAAAGCCGAGCTTTGAAACTCACAAGACAATTTAGAAACCTTGTAAAGCAAAGATTCAAATCTTTGAAAAGTCCTTATTCTTATGCTGAATTGATGAATATTTCCCCATCCTATTTATCGGAAGTTGTGAAAGACATTACTGGGAATCCAGCAGGATATTGGATTCAGCAGGAAATTATCATCGAGGCAAAACGTCTGCTTTTTTATACAGATTTGACTGTAAAAGAAATTGCCCACCAACTTGGATACGATGATTATGCTTACTTTTCCCGCTTGTTTTCGAAATTGACAAAACAATCTGCTTTGGATTTCAGAAAGAAAAATAAAATTGATTTTCCAAAATAATTTACCTCAAAAAGTCCAATTAAGTCCTTGAAATAGCCATCGTTTTCTTTCATTTATCTGATTTTCTTTGTAGAAAATTATTGATTATGCCAAGTATGCCAAAATGGGTAAACGATACGATAGAAAATATATTCGCTTCCAAATACATCCGTGAAACAACCGTAATAGAAACAGAAAACATATCAGAAAATCTAAAGAAAATCAAATTCTCCGGCAATCTGCTAGGCCTGGAATATAAACCCGGGTATGCTATCGAATTTCGGGTAAACGATACGGATTATAGGAAATACACGCCATATAATTATGACAAAACCGATGGTACTTTTGAGATTCTTTGTCATCTTCACGGTAGCGCTTCCGGCTGTGATTTTATAGAAAATCTAAAAGTTGGAGAAACGATAAAATATATCATTCCAAGAGGAAAAGATATGTTCAAATGTGATTTTAAACATCATATTGTAATTGGTGATGAGACCTCTCTGGGAGTAGCTTTATCTATAAAATATGAAACCGATGGTTACGGATATTATTCTTTTGACAGTATTTTTGAATTGGATGACCATCAAGTCCTGAAAAACCTTGAACTATATGGATATCACACATCAAAAAATGAATCTGAGAAAATTATCGAATCCATTGATACCCTTATTAAAGAGGAAATAATTGACCCTTACAATACCGCTTTTTACATTACCGGCAATGGTAAAACATTACAGTCGGTCCGCAAATCATTGAAACAAAATGATATCTCAGCTCATCAGATTTTTGCCCAAGCTTACTGGATAGAAGGCAAAAAAGGGCTGTAAATAAAAACATTGGTACTCGAATTTTTTATGTAAAACTTAAATCGTAATTTTGCGCTTTAGTTTTAAAACTTATTTTGATTTTTAAATATGAGTACAACAACACAATACGTTCCTTATAAAGTTAAGGACATTTCCCTGGCAGAATGGGGAAGAAAAGAAATTACTTTGGCTGAAGCTGAAATGCCCGGTTTGATGGCTATCCGTGAAGAATACGGACCATCTCAACCGCTTAAAGGTGCAAGAATCGCAGGATGTCTGCATATGACAATCCAGACTGCAGTTTTGATTGAAACTTTGGTAGCTCTAGGTGCTGAAGTTACTTGGTCTTCTTGTAACATTTTCTCTACTCAGGATCACGCTGCAGCTGCTATTGCTGCTGCCGGAATTCCGGTTTATGCTTGGAAAGGTCTTAACGAAGAGGAATTCGATTGGTGTATCGAGCAGACTCTTTTCTTTGGTGAAGACAGAAAACCATTGAATATGATTCTTGATGACGGTGGAGATTTAACCAATATGGTTTTCGATAGATACCCAGAATTCACAAAAGATATCAAAGGACTTTCTGAAGAAACTACAACAGGAGTTCACAGACTGTATGAAAGAATGAAGAACGGAACTTTGGTAATGCCTGCCATCAACGTAAACGATTCTGTTACTAAGTCTAAATTCGACAACAAATACGGATGTAAAGAATCTGCAGTAGATGCTGTAAGAAGAGCGACTGACGTAATGCTGGCTGGAAAAAGAGTGGTAGTTTGCGGATACGGAGACGTAGGTAAAGGTACTGCTGCATCTTTCAGAGGAGCTGGTTCTATCGTTACGGTTACTGAGATCGATCCAATTTGTGCGCTTCAAGCCGCAATGGACGGTTATGAAGTGAAAAGATTGGATACTGTGGTTGATAACGCAGATATCGTAATCACGACAACGGGTAACTTCAACATCGTAAGAAAAGAGCATTTCTTAAAATTGAAAGATAAGGCGATCGTTTGTAACATCGGACACTTCGATAACGAAATCGATATGGCTTGGTTGAATGAAAACTACGGTCACACAAAATCTGAAGTGAAGCCTCAGGTTGATATCTATACTATCGAAGGTAAAGAGGTTATTATCCTTGCTGAAGGTCGTTTGGTAAACCTTGGTTGTGCAACTGGTCACCCATCTTTCGTAATGTCAAACTCTTTCTCTAATCAGACTTTGGCTCAAATCGAACTTTGGACCAACTCTGCAGCTTACGGAAACGAAGTTTATATGCTTCCTAAGCATTTAGATGAAAAAGTAGCTGCTCTTCACCTTAAGAAATTAAGCGTAGAATTAGAGACTCTATCTCCTGAACAGGCAGATTATATCGGTGTTCCGGTTGAAGGGCCTTTCAAGCCTGAGTATTACAGATACTAAAAAGCGAAGAAGACTGAGAAAGCTAATAAGCTGATAGTCTCTTTAAATAATTTAAACTCTCCATTTTTGGAGAGTTTTTTGTTTCTCTGCTGAAAAAATCAATATATTTGATCCAAATTAATAAAAAAACATAACTAATGAGAAAACAAAAAGTATCAAATGCATTTATCGCAGCATCGTGGATCGCTCTGGCTGTAGGAACTATCGGTTTTATTATCGGATTATCAAGAGCAGAAATGGAACTGAATGAGAAAGGCTATTATTTTACGATTCTACTTTACGGTTTATTCGCTGTTGTTTCCCTGCAGAAGGCTGTTCGAGACAGATTGGAAAACATCAAGGTTACCGATATTTACTACGGAATCTGCTGGTTCGCCACCATTTCATCCATTGCCTTGCTCATCATCGGGCTTTGGAATGCAACTATTCTACCGAGTGAAAAAGGATTTTACGCCTTCGCCTATCTTCTTGCCATTTTCGGAGCCATCGCGGTTCAGAAAAACACCAGAGATAATATGATGGAAGACTAAGAAACTCCATAATTTATAAAGAAAAACTCTCCAGATTTTGGGGAGTTTTTTTATTAGGAGCTTAATCCCGCTATCCGCTCATACTCCTCGTGCCAGAACTTTGCCAACACCAAATTCTTCCACTTTCCCATTCCACTGCGGGGTAACCGCTACTATCGGGGCTAGGGATTTTGTATCTTTTATCAATGGTTCAGAAAAGTTTGACCAAAAGTCTTGAATTTCGAAAAAACAAAAGTGATAATCAGTGCCACAAAACATCCGATGCAGACACATATCACACGCTCAATCGGAATTAGCCAATCGTGAGCCTGATTTTCCTCAATCAAAACAATAACCATCGCTGCGAGAGCCGAACGAAGCGTATTATCCAACCTTAACGCAATCCCTACAAGAATCGTCAAAGCCACACCAATACAAATCAATAAAATATTAGGAATTGGAATCAGAAATAAAATCATTCCGATAGAAGCGCCAAGAAGATTGGATTTGATTCTGTCATAAGCCAGCTTATTACTATTGTCCGGTGAGAAAACGATTACAACAGAAATCAAAGCCCAATAAACAGGATATTGCGGAAGGAAAATATAGAACAGATAACAAATGGATGAACCAATTACACATTTCACTAGATAAATCCATTCGGAAATAGAAACCCTTAATCTTAAAAATTTGGAAAACTGTTGTATGAAATTCGACATCAATATCTTGCTAGAAATGAGAATTCAAAATTATAAAACATAAAACGAAACAAAGATTATGGAAACATTATTTATGTCATAAAGATTTCATTTTCCTTTCATAATTAGTAAATTGCCAGTTCAAAAAATTTCAAAACAAATGGAATATTCACAACTGGAACCAAAAGTGATTTGGAAAAATTTCGAAGCATTGAATTCGGTTCCTAGACCATCAAAAAAAGAAGAAAAAGTTATACAATTCATAAAAGAATTTGGCGAGAATCTGGGATTACCAACAACGGTTGACGAGGTTGGAAATGTCATCATCACAAAACCCGCAACTTCTGGAATGGAAAACCGAACACCAATCGTGATGCAATCGCACCTTGATATGGTTTGCCAAAAAAACAACGATGTCGATTTTGATTTCGAAACTCAGGGAATTCAAATGTATGTGGATGGCGATTGGGTAAGAGCAAAAGGGACAACTTTGGGTGCTGACAACGGTTTGGGTGTTGCTACAATCATGTCAATATTAGAAAGTAATGAAATTGCACATCCAGAATTGGAAGCTCTTTTCACAATTGACGAAGAAACAGGAATGACGGGCGCATTAGCTTTGAAACCAGGACAATTGAAAGGAGAAATCCTTCTTAATCTTGATACAGAAGAAGATGACGAAATCGATATAGGTTGTGCCGGTGGTGTTGACGTGACAGCTTCTGCTAAATTTGATTTGGAAGATTCAAAAGGCGAAACGTTCAAAATTGAAATCAAAGGTTTACAAGGTGGACATTCCGGAATGGATATTCACAAAGGTCTTGGAAATTCTAATAAATTATTGGGAAGATTCTTGTTCTCAGGATTGGAAAATCAAATTCAGTTAGTTTCTATTGATGGCGGAAGTTTGAGAAATGCTATTCCAAGAGAAGCTAAAGCTACATTTTCTGTCAACAATTCAGAAAACTTTTCTTCAAAGATTGAACAATTGAAATCTGAAATCTTGGAAGAATTTGCTTCCTTAGAAAAAGATTTAGTAATTAATATTGAAAAAATCGATTCATCAGAAAAAGCTATTTCAGTCGATGATTCTAAGAAAATAGTTTTTGCAATCAATGCCGCTCATAACGGAGTTTTCCGAATGAGTCCGGATGTGGAAGGCTTGGTAGAAGCTTCTAATAATGTAGCAAGAGTTGAACTAAAAGAAGGAGAAATCAAGATTTTAAATTTAACGCGTTCATCAGTAGAATCTACAAAATGGGAAGTGGCAAATCAATTGAAATCCGCATTCGAAAGTAATTCTTTGAAAACGGAATTCGGAGGTTCTTATCCTGGCTGGAAACCAAAACCAGAAGCAGAAATCATCAAGGTAATGACAGAACTTTATGAAAACAATTTCGGAGAAAAACCTTTAGTTGTTGCTTGCCACGCCGGTTTGGAATGTGGAATTATCGGTGCCAATTATCCAAAAATGGAAATGGTTTCTTTTGGTCCAACAATCAAAGGCGCACATTCTCCAGATGAAAGAGCCAATATACCATCTGTTCAAAAATTTTGGAAATACACACAAGACATCCTAAAGAACATCCCTATCAATAATCAATAACACAATTATAAAATCCAACAAAAATTTGTTGGATTTTTTATTAAAAAACAACTTTTAATTAAAACTACAAACTTAATTGCTTAATATTTTAAATTTCCGTTAAAAATTTACTAAATTCGCTCGAAATTTAATACCTAGTATATGAAGAAAGAACTTTTACGAATTGGTATTTTGTGCAGTGTATTTGGGTTTACCCTATCCGCCAACGCACAGGAATACATTGATAAGAAAATTACCGATAAAAACGGGAATATCAATCTGGTTACGTTCAAGAAAAATTATAATCTCAGTTCCGGATCATCATCCAATCTGTTCAGTACCATTCTGAATCTTACACCGGGAACAGAAATGAGACTCCAGCAGACACAAACAAGCGACGCCTTTGTGGATGAAAATTACCAAATGTATTTTAATAATCTGAAAGTAGAATTCGGAAGATATAATCTGCATTACAAAAACGGAAACCTGATCAGTATGAATGGTGATGTTTTCTCCACAAAAGATGCTATTACAACACCAAGAATGTCTGCTTCCGAAGCCTTCAGCAAAGCTCTTGCCTATGTTAATGCAAAAAAATACATGTGGGAAGATGCAGATTACACTGCCAATAATGCCTACAAAAAGCCAGCCGGCGAGTTGGTTTTGCTGCCTGTAAAACTTAGCGAAAACCAGTATAGTCTTCAGTTGGTTTATAAATTTGATGTTTATGCTGCGGAACCTATAAGCCGTGCAATTATTTATGTAGATGCTCTGGAAGGAAGAGTTGTTTTTTCAAATGCAGTATTAAAGCATAACAGCAACGAAGATCTCATCCACAATTCTATCAAAAAAACACAGCCAATCAGAATAAAATCTCCTGCAAAATCTGAGCCTGTGCTATTAGCCTTGGGTAATGCAGAAACAAGATACAGCGGAACCAAAGAAATTGAAACAACACTTGTTTCCGGCTCTTATGTGTTACAGGATGCTACCAGAGGAAACGGCGTAAAAACCTACAATCTTAAAAAATCATCCACTATCAGCAGTGGCGTTGATTTTAAAGATACAGACAATAACTGGACTTCTGCGGAATATAACAATGCTACGTTTGATAATGCCGCTCTTGATGCACATTGGGGTGTAGAAAAAACCTATGATTACTTCAAAGAAACATTCAACAGAAATAGCTATGATAACAACGGAGCCGTTCTAAAAAGTTACGTTCATTACGGTAGTAGCTACGAGAACGCAGGCTGGAGCGGTACAGAAATGATTTATGGAGACGGCGCAACAACCTTCAAACCATTGACGGCTTTTGACGTAACCGCACACGAACTTGGACACGCCGTTTGCGAATATACCGCAAACCTGGCTTACGAAAGAGAATCCGGTGCAATGAATGAGGGTTTTTCGGACATTTGGGGAGCAATCGTTGAGCATAAATATGCGCCTGAAAAACAGAACTTTCTGATTGGAGAAGACATTACTAAGGCTTCACCAGGTTATCTGAGATCAATGAGCAACCCAAAAGTCGCATTGTCTGCGCAACCAGATACCTATAGAGGTACAAACTGGAAAGCAGCAACCGTTGAGGAAGGTTGCGCAACACCGATTGGAGGATCTTTCGGAAACGATTATTGCGGCGTACACACCAACAGCGGTGTTCTTAATCATTGGTTTTACATCCTTGTGATGGGCAAAACCGGAACCAATGATCTTGGAAAATCGTATAATGTGACGGGAATAGGATGGGAAAAAGCAGAAAAGATTGTTTATCGCCTGGAAAGCACTTACCTGACAGCGAATTCTAACTATAAGAATGCACGTGATTTTGGAATCCAGACTGCAAAAGATCTTTATGGTGACAACTCGGCGGAGATGATTGCTGTCCAGGATGCATTTTATGCGGTAGGCGTTGGTGTAAAATATCTGAGCACGCCGGACATTTTTCCTCCGACCGTTCCTACAAATCTTGTTGCCAATAACGTTAAAGGTACAAGTGCCAACCTGACCTGGAATGCATCTACAGACAATGAAGGTGTGGACGGCTATATTATTTACAAAGACGGAACTGAAATTGCCAGAACATCATCTTTAAATTATAAGGCGACAGGCTTAACAAAAATGACAACTTACAATTTTTATGTTAAAGCTATAGACGTATATGGGAATATCTCCTCTCAAAGTAATACGGTAGACATTACGACAACCAACCAGGCAGAATATTGCACATCGCAAAGTAGCAATACTGCCGATGAGAAAATAAAAAGAGTTGTTTTTGCCGGTATTGACAATACAAGTACAGGAAGTGCCGGTTACGAAGACTTTACAAACATCTCTACAGAAGTTACAGAAGGCAATACTTATGCGATCAGCATCACGCCTACATGGGGCAACACAGTCTATAATGAAGGGTATTCCGTTTTCATTGACTGGAACGGGGACGGAGATTTCAACGATGCTAATGAGAAAGCATTATCTGTTCCTGCAACCAAGACTACGCCGGTAACCGGAAATATTACAGTGCCAGCAAACATAAGTTTTGATTCACCACTAGTGATGAGAGTTTCTATGAAGTTTAATTCCGTTCCTACAAGTTGCGAATCTTTCTCCTACGGTCAAGTTGAGGATTATACGATTATCGCTAAGAAAAAAGTCTTGGCAGTTTCTGATCTTGCAGGTAAAAGTCAAACAATCATCTATCCAAACCCAGTGAAAGATATTCTAAACATCAGATCTGAGGAAACTGGAGATTCTACATACAGAATTTTCAATACAGCAGGACAATCTGTTGCCAACGGAAAATCTATTGAAAACAAAATAGATGTTAATAAATTACCTACAGGAAATTATGTCATCGAATTAGTGAATAAAAAAGGAGAAAAATCTACTCAGAAATTCATTAAAAAATAGAAAGCTCATTTCTTAATGCAACAAAAGCTTCCAGATTTGGAAGCTTTTGTTTTTTATATTAACTAAAATTTTAGCTATAAAATATTAATGTCCAGAATGTCCATCAGCACCGTGTGCATGACCGTGCGCCAATTCTTCCTCCGTTGCAGGACGTGTATTCACAATCTCAACATCAAAATGCAGAGGTCTTCCCGCCATCGGATGATTAAGGTCCACAACTACAGCATCTGGTGTAACTTCTACAACCACAGCTTGGAAATTATTCCCCTGATTGTCAGACAGTGGAAGAACTGCACCTACAGGAGGCAGTTCTTGCCCTTGGAACATATCAACAGGCAATTGTGTCACAGCCTGAGGATCTCTCTCTCCATAACCTTCGCTTGGCTCGATAGTGAAAGATGCCGTTTCGCCTATATTTAAATTTTGTATTTCCTGTTCAAACTTCGGAATCATCATTCCTACGCCGTAAAGAAACGTCATTGGATTCTCTGCAGAAGTTTCTTCTACAAATACTTTTTCTCCTGCTTCATCATTAGTATGTAGAACGTATTTCAATGTTACTACGTGATTTTTGTCTAATGCCATTTTTATTTAATTTAAAATTTTCTGATATCATCTGTGTGATGTATCGTGAACAAATTTAAGGTTTTCAAAATAAAACATTAAACCAGCATTTAAACTGATCCTGATTTTTTATTTTCCAAAATTTTCTGGAACTTAGCAGAATGGCAAAACTCAAAACTCAATATTTCTGTCAAAATTGTGGTGCGCAATATTCTCAATGGCACGGGCAATGTAAAACCTGTGGTGAATGGAATACCCTTGTAGAAGAAATTGTAGAAAAATCAACCAAATCTGTTGTTGCAAAATCCAAATCTGCTATCATCAACATCATTGAAGTTGAAACTAATGAAGAGCCAAGAATCAAAACACCTTCCGAAGAACTTGACCGGGTTTTGGGTGGCGGAATTGTTTTGGGTTCTGTAACCTTAATTGGTGGCGAACCCGGAATTGGAAAATCAACCCTGCTTCTTCAGTTGGCTTTGAAGATGAAGAAAAAAATCCTCTATGTTTCCGGAGAAGAAAGTGCGTCGCAAATCAAAATGAGAGCGGACCGTTTGGCCGAAGTCAAAAATCCAAATTGCTTCCTGTTTACTGAAACTAATGTTGAGAAAATCTTACACGAAGCTAAAAAACTAATGCCGGATTTTATGATTATCGATTCCATCCAGACGCTTCAATCCCAATTGATAGAAAGTTCGCCCGGAACGGTTTCCCAAATCCGGGAATGTTCCAATGAAATTATCAAATTTGCCAAAGAAAACAATATTCCGGTTTTCTTGGTTGGTCATATTACCAAAGACGGACAAATCGCAGGACCAAAAGTTCTGGAACATATGGTAGATGTGGTTCTGAATTTCGATGGCGACAGAAATCATCTTTTCCGATTATTGAGAGCCAATAAAAACCGTTTTGGATCTACGTCCGAAATTGGAATTTACGAAATGATTTCGCAAGGTCTTAAAGAAATCAAAAATCCATCTGAAATTCTCATCACCAAAAAATCGGAAGAATTATCAGGAAATTCTGTCGCAGTAACTTTGGAAGGCAATCGACCTATGTTATTGGAAATTCAGGCTTTAGTTTCAACGGCAGTTTATGGAACACCACAAAGAAGTTCAACAGGTTTTGATTCCAAAAGATTGAATATGCTTTTGGCAGTTTTGGAAAAAAGAGCGGGTTTCCAACTCGGAGCGAAAGATGTTTTCCTTAATATTACAGGCGGAATTAAAACTGATGATCCCGCTTTGGACTTAGCTGTTGTTGCTTCTATCCTATCAAGTAATGAAGATATTGCCATCTCGGAACATTATTGTTTTGCCGGAGAAATTGGTTTAAGTGGAGAAATCCGTCCGGTAGCACAAGCAGAGCAGAGAATTACCGAAGCTGAAAAATTGGGTTACGAAAAGATTTTCATCTCAAATCTTAATAAATTGCCTAAAAGAAAATTTGGAATTAAAATAGAAGAAATTAGTAAGATTGAGGATTTTGTAGAGTTATTATTTTAATTTAATTCTGTAAATTTATAAGCCTTAATCATTCAAACTTGAACTATCTCGCACATTCTATACTATCTTTTACTGACGGGCAACTCGTTGGAAATATGATTGCAGACTTTATCAAAAATAATGAGCGGGAAAATTTTCCACCGGAAATCCAAGAGGGAATAAAATTACATAGGTTTATTGATACTTTTACAGATTCTCACCCTTCGGTTCACGAAGCTAAGAAGATTTTCAGTCCTTTGGTCAGATTATATTCAGGAGCTTTTGTAGATGTGGCTTTCGACTATTTTGTAGCCCATTATTTTCCTGAAAATGAGTTGAGAAATCATTCCTTAAAAGCGTATAAAATACTTTGGGAAAATGAAAAGTGGCTTCCTGAAAGTTATAAAAAAATGCTCGTAAGAATGGAACAGGATGATTGGTTGACGAATTACAGAACAGATCAAGGTATAAAATTCAGTATGCTGAATGTTTTGAACAAAGCAAAATACCTAAACAAAGACATTCCCGTTTTTGATGTATTTTTCAAAAACAAACAAGAACTACAATTTCATTTTGATCGATTTTTTCCAGATATTCTAGCAGAATGTGACACTAATTTTAACCCAACTAATTAACCGAAGTTAATAATTCTATTGACAACATAGAGAATCTTTCAATACTTTTGTTATTTTGGCGGTAATGTTTGTTTTTTTAATATTTTTGCATTCGCATTGGACGCTGTGGATTTTCAAAAAAAATTATTAATACTTTCTTTTCTATTTTCCTTTCTTTCGGAATCGGATGCGCAGCAATATACACCTCAGCAAGTAGACCAGTTAATTGCAAAAACTTTTAAGATTGCCGATCGGAACGAAGCCTTAAAGATTAGTAATAAGACATACCAAATTTCTGCGGATATTGATTACTATCAAGGAAAAGCAAAATCTCTAAAAGCAGATATCAGTTCTTATCTTGGGCTTGGAGAACAAGAAAAAGCTCTAAAATCTGCTGACAAATTATATGAAATCGCAAAGAAAGAAGGCGACGATTACCATTGTACCCAAGCTTATATTGCAAAAGCAATAGCTTATGCTTATCTAGGTTTTTTTGAAAAAGCCATTAAAACAAATGAAAAAGCAGAAGAACTTTGTAAAAAAATAAAGATCAATGATGATCTTTACAGTTCACTTGGACAGATCTACAATGGAAAAGCCGAAATCCTAAATCTCCAGTATACAGATCCACAAAAAACACTGAAGTATGATCTACAAAGCATCGAGTACTTTAAGAAAATAAAAAACAGAACAAAACGTAATAACTGGCTCTCTGCACAATATTCCAGTTTAGGGGTAACATATATAGATCTAGAAGATTACAAACCTGCGCTCTACTACAGTAGAAAAGCCTACGAGTTGGGCAAACTGGAGAACGATTCTATCAATCAAGCATTTGGCTTATTTGGTTTAGGGAACGCTTATTTGGAAATGAAACAGAAAGACAGTTCTATCCATTATTATAAACAAGCCTTACCTATTTTTGAGAAAGCAAATGACATCTATCGTTTACAATATATTTACGATGATCTCGGCCTAATCTATGAGCAGATGGGTGATGACAAAATTTACTCTTATTACACAAAAAAATCTCGCGAACTAAATGAAATCATCCGTAAAAAAGAAAAATTGGAAACTGATAAAGTTTCCCAAAATATTTTAGACGAGGAAAAGAAAAACTGGTATCAGAATCTTTATATTTTTATTGGCAGTATTATATTTCTTGCTGTTGTATTTTTCTTTTTTACAGTTAAGTATTTTAAAAGCTATAGAGAAGAAAAAGAGCAAAAGGAAAATATTGAGGATGACCTCATAGAAAAAGAAGAGGAACTTAATCATTTGGAACTTAAAGTCAATGATGCTTTTGCTGAACTTTTGGAATTAGCCAAAAATAATGACTCATCATTCTTAAGTAGATTCAAGGAAGTGTATCCTTATTTTTACAATAAATTGATTACTAATTATCCAGAGCTCACAACCGGGCAGTTGCAATTTTGCGCATTACTGAAACTTAATTTCACCACAAAAGAAATTGCTCACTACAACAATATTTCTGTAAGAAGTGTAGAAACCCGAAAAAACAGATTGAGAAAACAACTGGATATCTCTTCAGAAATCGATTTGAACAAATGGATGATGGATTTCTAAAAACCCCTTTATTTAAATTCAAAATCCTCATTATCAAATCATTAAACTATTGGCGTAGTTATGTAGTAGTTCGTTTCTTGTCAATATTATGTTAAATGATAATCTTTGTGGCATAAAACTAAACACTTTATTCGTTCCTTAGATTCTGAAGGCACACAAGATGAACATAGATCTGTTTAAAATTAAAATATACAGATTATATCAGCAAATTTTTCAATAAATATCACGTCGATGCTGAGAAAAGATAACGCTCTGGATTATTTCTGGGGCTTTTCTATTTTATAAATCTTTATTATTTCATCACATCATTCCAACGTGGAATAACTGCTATCAAACCAACTCCCACAAAAAGAAACAGGGCGGTAATATCAGAATACAGGTAAGTGCTCAAAAAATAGTTATGCAGTCCAAAATGCAGCATTACCAAAACAGGAAAAAGTATTACGCCTATCTTTCTAAAAAATAGAATAAGTAGCCAGCTTAGGATTATCAAAATATCAACTCCAAATGTATAGTAGAAAAATCCGGTCGGAATATTAAGCGATTGATGTTGCGAAAACTCTGCTAAATCTGTATTCACACTTAACAAGAAAACCAATAATATAAGACCGAAACTAAGATAGTAATCCTTATTATTTTTAAAACTTTTATCCACTGAATTCATTCCTTAAAAGTACAAAAAAAGAGCTTAAAAAATAAGCTCCTCTTTATAGAAATTTCTATTAACTAACTATATACTAACCGCGTTGATTAAACGGTTTTTATCACTGATGTACTCCTCCATAGAGATCATACTCTCTGTTCTCATTACATCTTGGATATCATCTATTTGATAAATGATTTTCTTAGCATCTTCAGTATTTTTTGCTTTCATTTTACAGAAGATGTTATATTTTCCAGATGTTACGCTAGCTTCTACAACGTTCGGAATCAAAGCTAATTGTTTCAAAACTTCTTGTGTATGGTTTGACTTTGTCAACAAAATACCGATAAAAGCTGTGAAGTTATAATCTAATTTACTGTAGTCAATATTAAGAGAAGAACCCAGGATAATCCCAGCATCTTCCATTTTCTTAACTCTTACGTGGATTGTTCCCGCAGAAACATCCATTTGTTTTGCAATCTCTGTAAAAGGCATTCTAGTGTTTTCTACTAAGAAATCCAGAATCTTTTTATCGATATCGTCTAATTGATAGTTCATTGTATGATTTTATTATTTATTTAAAATATATCTAATTTTTTTGCAAATTTATAAAAAATATTTTAAATAAAAAGAAATATCAAAACATTAACAGCTTTTAACAAAACTTCATATTCACTATGATAATTATCATTTATTTAGCTTGTTTTTTACAGAATCTATTTTATTTTGTTCAACGTCGGCGGAGTCCTTTTTTATCCTTTTTCGGCTTTTGAAGATATATTTGAAAGAATTGAAACTTTTACTATACACAACTCCAACACCATAACTTTGATTAGCTCCTGGTGCAGTGGTGATACCAATATTAGATGGTTTGGAATAAGCTCTCAGCAAACGGCTTCCATTATTATTTCGGCTCCAGTCATATTCTACAATTCCTTCTGCAGATAAATAATTAGCATTAGCATTATCTGTCCTTGCTATCGGTACACCTAAACCTGTTTTCAGTTTAAATCTTGGAGAAAGTGCCAAACTTACACTGGTGTTTGCTCTGTCTGATGTGTTAGACCCTACATCACCACTTATATAATCGAGATTAATTTGAAATGCACTACTAATTGTATTAAGAACAGAACCCAATTGCTTAAAAGCCATACTATAACCTGTACTCACAGCGGTTTGTGACACATCCACTTTCAAACCACCAGAGTTGACGACGTTAAAGTTATTAAGTACCAAAATAGATCCGAACTGAATAATCCTTTCATCGTCCGTACTCATTTTAGTTGCCAAAGTTTCCCTTACTTGTGAAGATCCATCCGGAGCAGCAACGCCAAATTCGATATCAGGTTTGGTTAATGTTTCTGTAATTTTCGTTGTCAAAACGACATTGATTGGCTGCGTAAGAGACATTCCCAGATATTCTCCTGCATTGGTTACAGTTCTGGTATAATTGGCGGTAATATCAAGAGCTGGTGTCATTGGATTTCCACTCCATTGGATACTGCTGTTTTTGGCAATTTGGAAAGTTCTATTTAAGATCGCTTTTGATACAAATGTTCCATTATCAACGGTATAAGTTCCATCCATCAAAATATTTCCACTTCTCTCCATCTTGAATTTAAGATGACGTGCTTCTCCTCTCACAGAGATATTTCCTACATCATCACCTACCAATACATTTACTAGAGATCCTTTGTCAATGGTAACATCAAAATCAATCAACATATTAGCACCAGATCTTTTCTTTTTTTCTATTGAGATTTGACCCGAATCGTCACGTTTCAAAAATCTTAGTATTTTAAATTCCTCAACATTCGCAGTAGAAGCACTATTGAATGTAAACGTACTGTTATTCAAAACTCTAAGTCCATCATTTGGCGTAGAAATCTCCAGAGCAGAAACCGGTCCACTCACATAGACATCACCTTGTCCTGTAACTCTTCCCCAAAATAGATCATTATCATCTTGTGTCGAGTTCAAAACCAAGAGATTATCGGCACGCATAATTAAGTTAATTCCTAATGAAGACAACGTTTCAAATTGTATTGAACCAGAAATATTTCCTTTAGAATTTTCTCTTCCGTCTCGTATTCCAATATTGTTCAGTAGCGCCAAACCTTTTGAAAGATTAATAACTGTATCATCCATGGAATAATCTACTCCCGTGAATAATAACTTCAAGCCAAATCCTTTCAGAGCGATATCACCACTATAATCGATATCATTTATTGGACCTGATATTTTAAGATCTCCAGTAGCTTTTCCTCGGAAGTTTCCAAAAATTTCTTTTACAAATTGCTGTGCAAAACCAAGGTCAAACTCATTCATTTTTGCGTTTAGATCGAGTGCCATAGATGATCCTGTATTATCCACAGTTCCTGTGACATCCAAAGTATTATGCCCTAGTAAATCCGATGATAAAGCTTGAATACTTACATCAAATACATTCGGTTTTTCGCTTTTCGTGATTTTGGTTTCGATGTTACCCATCGCTTTACCATTCATAAAAATATCATTAACATCCAGATCTACCAAAGGCTCCAGATTGTTTCCAGACTTCTTGATTTGGATGGTTCCGTTCGCAGTTCCTTTGATATCCAGCGCATTTTTATCTTTGCTAAAAGCGAGAAGTTTCGAAATATCAAGATTCTTCACCTCCGCATCTGCCGTGAACTCTTTTCCGGATTTGAAATCCGCAGTTTTGACCAAAAGCTCACTTTCATCAGAATAAATTCTGAGATTTTCTACAATGAAATCTTTTTCTTTCTTCCTATATGTAATAGAATGATTAAGTTCCGGACTCGTATCTACGCTCCAAGCAACGTCATTAAGCTTAACGGTAGTCGGCTCAAAACGCAAAACATAATCACCAATAGCATTAGTTGTTTGGTTAATGTTCACCGCATATTCTTTCATTTGTTTTGCTGTTTCATCTTCCAAGCTTCCTAATTTGAAAACCGTTCCGATATGCAAAATCTGCGAATTCTCATTGTTAGCTGCCAACTTCACATCCTGAAGAACATTATTACCATATTGTCCTCTTTTAATAGTTGCAAGCAACTGTTGGTCAAGATTTGCTGTGTTTACTCTCAACTTCAGACTGTCGACCATCGCGCTATCTTTCACTTTGTTAAGATCTGGCTGATAAGTTGCATCGGTTTCCGCCAAGAATTTTTCGGCTTCACTCAATTCCTTTTTGCTAGTCATCACATATTTGATCTTAGCTGCGTCCGCATTCAGAATCAAATCATTGGTTGCTCCTACATAATTCCCAGCGACTTTTGCGCCGTCTGGTAATTCCAAATCCGGAACAAAGAACGAAACCAAACCTTGCTTCACATCAAAATCGAAATCGAAATTCTGTCCGTTATAAGTTTTTTTCGGAGGATTACCAACCAGAATTTTGTTGACACTATTCATCACCATATTTCCGATATCTTCCAAATCAAATCTGCCGGAAACTCTTCCTGTAACAGCTCCGGGCGCATCGACAGAAACAATTCTGTTTCCGTTTTCAAAAAAAGCTTTGAGTTTGGAATCCGGAATATGCAATTTTTGAGAACTTGAATTGAGAGTCAATCCTTTAATATTGGTATCGAGATTAAGGTCATTCAGATTGGTCATAGAAACTTTCCCAACAAGATGACCGCTGACAGAATTGGTATCACCAGCCGAAATACCGAAATATTTCAGATTAACATATTGAATATTAGCATCGAAATCCGCAAATAATCTTTTGGTGCTGAAGTCCACAATTCCTTTGAAATTCCCTTTTACATTCGCATCATTGGCATTAACATTTCCTGTGAATCTTCTTTTGTTCAGAACACCATCGATTTCAATATTATTAAGGCTTTTACCCATTAAATCTATATGATTGACATCTGAAGTGGTTTTCACATACATCGTATTCACATCAAAACCTTCGCCCTGAACATTGAACTTGCCGGAAATCAATCCAACTTGCTTGTTTTTGGTCAAAGCGGTTACATTCAAATCTTTAACATCTACATACCCTCTGTATTTTGGACGTTTTGTACTGTAATCAACAAGATTGAAGTCTTTCATCTTCGCCTGTCCAATTCCTGTAATGACATTTCCTGTAGCAAAAATCTGTTTTGGATTCACTTTTACAGAACCATTATATTTCAATCTTCCAAAATCATCTGCAATATTCCCCAACTTCGAAGAAATAAATTTCGGAAGCGAGGCTTTCAGACCTTTGTATGTAAAATCAGCAGAAACATCTTTACTTTCAATGAAAAACTTCTTATCCAGAACACTGGAGATAGTCATCTTTTTGGTATTCAGATTGATTTCCTGCGAGCGGATTAAGAAATTATTCAAAGTAAAATCATTCAACGGTCCCGTCATTGTTCCTGAGATATTGATAGGTGTGTAATTGTCCCAATCCGGCACGAAATAACTCAAATCATAGCCACTGATCTGGCTTCCCGGAACCATTCTCAAATCCCAATTCACCTTATTTCCAAAATCTGCAAATTTTGTTTTTGGGTCAAGATTCAGAATGGCTTCACCTTGCAAAAGAGAATAATTGGTATTGAAAGTCAAATTCCCAAGTTTCAAATGTTTTTTAGTCAGTTCAAAATTGGTGGAAAAAGTATCTACAGTATGTTCTTTACCGTGACGCTTTGTGATGAAATTAAAGTTTCTGATATCCGCAAAAACATCTGCGCCTTCTACTTTTAGAGAAGTGACATTCAGGTTGACGTTTCTTGCATCCAGCCATCTTCCTGCTTCGCCCGGACTATTTTCATTAACAATACTTGCAATCCCATTGATGATATCGAATTTCATTCCCATTTTAAAGGGTTTTCTTTTCGGATCACGTGGTTTTCCATCATCAAAATTATCCACATACCGAATAAAATTACTGATGCTATCACCTTTATAAGTAATCACCCGGATGGTAGGCTCAATGATTGTAGCCTGGTTGAATTTGATATCTCTTGTATTGAAAGCTAAAGCAAACCAGTCAGAAGCTACGCGCATCTCTTTTGCTTTGACAAATTCGTAGCCCTTATAATCCTTCAAGTGCAGACCTTTGATGGTCACATCGCCGAAAAAATTGACATCGATGTCATCAATAGACATTCCCATTTTCAAGTCTTTGTTCAGAAAATCGATGGCTTGATTGGCAATGTATCTTTTGGTAATAGGAAGGTTGATGATAATCAATACCAAAGCCACCAAAGCAATAATCCCGTAAGAAACAGTGCTGAGAATTCTTAGAAAAAGAGGTCGCTTTTTCTGGCTGACAGGTTTGTCAATATGTGGTTCTTCGTTATTTGTATTTTTATTTTCTAACTTTGCCATCTATTATGAGTGCATCAATTATTTTAGGTATAGAATCTTCTTGTGACGACACTTCTGCAGCCGTTATCAGCGGTAGCAAAATCCTTTCCAATGTGGCTGCCAATCAAGAAATCCACAACGAATATGGTGGCGTTGTCCCCGAGTTGGCTTCCAGAGCGCATCAGCAAAACATCATCCCTGTCGTAGAAAAAGCATTCTCAAAAGCAAATATACAACAAAATGAGATTTGCGCGATTGGTTTCACCAGAGGTCCGGGACTTTTGGGTTCACTCTTAGTAGGAACCTCTTTTGCGAAATCTCTGGCAATGAGTTTGGACGTTCCGCTGATAGAAGTCAATCATTTACAGGCTCATATTTTGGCACATTTTATTGATGATGCCAATCCTAAACCACCCACTTTTCCGTTTTTATGTTTGACGGTTTCCGGTGGTCATACAATGATAGTTTTGGTTAAGGATTATTTCGATATGGAAATCATCGGAAAAACCATTGACGATGCTGCAGGTGAAGCGTTTGACAAAATAGGAAAAATCTTCGACCTCGATTATCCTGCCGGGCCAATTGTGGATAGATTAGCAAAAGAAGGAAATCCCGACGCTTTCAAATTCAACAAACCGAAAATGGAAGGTTATGATTATTCTTTCAGTGGGATTAAAACTTCGGTTTTATATTTTATTCAGAAAGAGGTAAGAAAGAATCCAGATTTCATCAAGGATAATATCAATGATCTTTGTGCTTCTGTTCAAAAATCGATCATCAAAATCCTAATGGATAAACTGGAAAAAGCGGCGAAAGAACTCAATATAAACGATATTGCGATTGCCGGCGGTGTTTCTGCCAATTCCGGACTTAGAAAAGCAATGGAAGAAAACCGTGAAAAATTGGGTTGGAATATCTTCATTCCAAAATTCGAATACACGACAGACAATGCCGCAATGATTGCAATGGTTGCCAAACTGAAATATGAACGTGGCGAGTTTACGGATATTAGGACAACGGCTACGGCGAAGTATGATTTGTAGAGAGATAGGTTTTAATATAAATGAGATTTTGCAATGAGAATATTCAAAATTATATTTTTCGTTTTCTTAGCAGTTCTAATTATAACATCAATAAAAACTTTCTTTTTTGCTGAATGGATTTTTACAGATAGATTGAGTTATAATCTCTTTTGGGCAATTCATTATTCATCATTTGTATTATCCTTTTTCAGCTTTTTATTAATTTTCCTAAAACAAATTACACCGAAAATTTTTTGTTCAATAGTCGCGGTTATCATTTCTTATTTCATTTTTAATTTTCAGTTTAATCCCATAGATACAAGTAAATATCCTATTGACAAAAAAATTCTGAGTGAAAGCGGAAATGAAAAAATTGTTGTTAGAGAAATGAATAAAGGAAAATCAAATGCAATATTAACGACACTATTAAAGCAAATGATATTATGATTTTCCGAAAAATCATAAAAGATTGATTGAAATTTCATTATTAACGTGTAAATATCTTTCCACTAGGCATTTTAGTAAGCTAGCCCAACTCAAATTAAACCCTATGAAATTACTACTAGAAGAAAAAATCCTCGAAAAACAAGCCAAAAAAAAATCTAAATATTATTGGATTTTGGAAACCATCACCGGTAAAACTGAAGCTTCGGTAGAATCTGAGGATTTTGATTTAATCAGTTCCGAGACAGGTTATCTTCAGGATATCAAAGAGGAAATTTTGGAAACCATCAATTCTGAAAATGTTTTCAGCTTTGCTTACGAGCCAAAAGAAGGCGACTATCTTTCTATCAAAAACAACCTGCGAAAACAGGAATATCTCAATCTGATTTTCATCAACAACACTTGGGTAGAAGAAATCTACATGTGTTCTTTACGCGAATGTGACACAGACATTTATACAACAATGAAAACAGGCGTTGCTTTAATCAGCGAGAATGAAATCGCGTTTCAAAACATCAAATAAAAATAATCCACCAGTTAACTTTAAGCATTGAATTTTAAAGTTTAAAACTTATTTTTGTATCAAAATAAAAAAGTTATGGCTTCAGGATTCTTTGCAATCTTAGACGATATCGGTGCGTTGATGGACGACATCGCAGTAACCAGCAAATTAGCAACTAAAAAAACTGCCGGAATCCTCGGAGATGACCTTGCAGTAAATGCAGAAAAAGCAACCGGATTTTTATCATCTCGCGAGATTCCTGTTCTTTGGGCAATTACCAAAGGTTCTTTCATCAATAAGCTGATTATCATCCCAATTATATTTTTACTCAAATGGCTTTATGAGCCAGCAATCACTTATATTTTGATTATTGGCGGAATTTATTTGGCTTACGAAGGTGTTGAAAAAATCATCGAATTTCTTTTTCACAGAAATAAAAAAGGACAAGAGGTTGTAGAAGAAAGCACTTTACCAGAAGAAGATGAGAAATCAGAAAAATCAAAAATCAGTTCGGCTATCAAAACCGATTTTATTTTGTCTTTGGAAATTGTGATTATCGCATTAGGAACCGTAATTGAGAAACAACATCCTCTTTTGACTCAGATTCTGAGTGTTTCTTTCGTTGCAATCATAGCAACAGTAGGCGTTTACGGAATTGTTGCTTTGATTGTCAGAATGGATGATGCCGGTTTTTTCCTAATGAAAAAGTCAGGGAACAAAGGATTTTACTCTGGTCTTGGACAAGTTTTGATTAAGGCTTTACCAATTGTCATCAAAATTCTTGGCGTTGTTGGAACTATCGCTTTGTTGTTGGTTTCCGGGGAAATTTTTCTTCATAATATCGATTATATACACCATTTGCTTCCTGAAAATATCTTTTCAAAATTCGGATTGGGGATGGTTTTTGGTCTGGCTGCGGTTTTATTGGCAACAGTTGGCAAGAAAATAATTTCAATTGTAAAACCTGCTAAAAAATAAACAATGTGAAATTTCAAAACCACATAGACACAATAGCTGTAAGAATTTTGAAATAGAAAAGTAAAAATAGCTATTTAGACTTTTTTATCCCGAAAAAACTTATGTGCCTATGTGGTTCAATATAAAATCAATATAAAATGAAACTTTTCTTTGGACAGATTTTCCCTGATTTAATGATTGATTCTGATGAACAACAGCACATCACAAAAGTTCTCAGAATGCGAGAAGGCGAAGAGATTTTCGTAACCGACGGCAATGGAAATCTGGCAAAAGGAAATCTTGTTTTCGAAGGTAAAAAAGTATCATTAGACGTTTCCGAAATCAAAGAAAATCTTCCTGATTTTTCTCCAAAACTTCATATCGCGATTGCGCCAACGAAGAACATTGACCGAATCGAATTTTTTGTTGAAAAAGCTGTGGAAATGGGCATCTCAGAAATTAGTTTTATCCTTACAGAAAAAACCGAACGTAAGAATATCAGCATCGATAAGTTGAGAAAGCAAGCTATTGGAGCTTCAAAACAAAGTCACAGATTCCACTTTCCAAAAGTCAATGATTTGACCAAATTTTCTGACTTTATGAAAAACCTAAATCCAGAAAATACTTTTGTGGCACATTGTAATGAAAGTCTGGAAAGAATTAATCTGAATGCGCTTCGAACCTTTGACTCCTTTCAGGATGACACGCGTGACAATGCCATCAACCAACAACCAACAACCAGCAACCAAATTACTTTCCTGATTGGGCCAGAAGGCGATTTTTCTGATAGAGAAATTCAGTTTTTAGCGGAGAAAGGCATCAAAGCTGTTTCATTAGGAAATCAAAGATTACGAACTGAAACTGCCGGAATTTTTGTTGCTGCTTGGAATTATGATAAGATGTTTTAAAGTTTTCAAATAAGTCTTCACTGTTTTATAAATCTATTTGCTTTCAATTTCTGAAAGGATTTTTTTATTACATTTAGTTTCAAATTCATTACAAAATGAAAGACTTATTCATTAAGCGATTTCTCTATTATAAAGAATTGGGTGACAAATCGTTCGCTCAGCTTTCTGAAGAACAATTGTTTTGGCAATACAACGAGGAAAGTAATTCTATCGCAATTATCATCAATCACGTTGCTGGAAATATGTTGTCTCGCTGGACTAATTTCTTTACCGAAGATGGCGAAAAAGATTGGCGAAACCGAGATTCGGAATTTATCAATTCTTTCAAAACAAAAGCTGAAATTCTGCAATATTGGGAAAAAGGTTGGGATTGTCTTTTTACAGCTTTGGCTCAAATTACGGATGAGAATATCAACTCTACAATCTACATTAGAGGCGAAGCGCATTCGGTCTTGGATGCAGTTTTCCGTCAGTTAGCGCATTATCCTTATCACATTGGGCAAATTGTATACATTGCTAAAATGATGAAAAATAATGATTGGAAAACGCTTTCGATTGCACGAAATAAGTCGGCAGATTTTAATCAGGAGATGCATTCAAAATTTGATTCAAATCAGGAAAATTCTTCACCGGTATGTTTTCGAAATGAGAGATGATTATAAATCCTAATGACCTATGAAGCCAGCCAATCCAAGCATTTGGGAAACCGAAACTTTTTACAGAAAGCGTGACATCATTATCATCGGTTCGGGATTTACAGGACTTTGGACTGCGATTTCTATCAAAGAAAAACATCCTGAAAAATCGGTTTTAATTATCGAACGAAATTCTGTCCCGACTGGCGCTTCGACTCGAAATGCTGGTTTTGCCTGCTTTGGAAGTTTGACAGAGATTATTTCCGATTCTGAAAAAATGGGTTGGGAGAAAACTTTGGATTTGGTAAAAATGAGATTTGACGGTTTGCAGAAAATTCAGAATTATTTTACTCAAGATGAAATTGATTTTGAATTGTGTGGCGGTTACGAAATTCTGAATGATGAATCTGCTTTAGAAAAGTTGAATGAAGTCAATGAAAAATTAGCTCCAATCATAAAAACCGAAAATACTTTCAGAATCACGAATGAAAAAATCGAAGAATTTGGATTAGGAAAATCAGACTATTTGGTTGAGAATCTTTGTGAAGGAAGTTTACATTCTGGAAAATTATTGAACAAACTTTTAGAAAAATGCTACGAACTGAAAGTCGAATTTCTTTTCGGAACAGAAGTAGAATCAGTTTCAGAAACTGAGAATGAAATCGAAATAACAATTGATGATAATCTTATTTTAAAATCTGAGAAAGTGATCTATTGTACCAATGCTTTTAGTTCTAAGTTTTTGGAATCAGAAGAAATCATCCCTGCAAGAGGACAAATTATTCTGACTGAACCTATCGAGAATCTTAAACTAAAAGGTACTTTTCATTACGATGAAGGTTTTTATTACTTCCGAAATTTAGGAAATCAAATTCTTTTAGGCGGTGCTAGAAATCAGGATTTTGCGACTGAAAAAACAACCGATTTCGAAACGACGGATTTTCTTCAAAATCATTTGGAACAATTCCTTAAAGAAGTGATTTTACCAAATCAGGATTTTAAAATAGCAATGCGATGGTCCGGGATTATGGCAATGGGAACAGAAAAAACACCGATTGTAAAACAACTCTCCGAAAGACAATTCTGCGCAGTAAGGCTTTCCGGAATGGGTGTTGCGCTGGCTCCGAAGATTGGAGAATTGGTTTGTGAGTTGGTTTGCTAGCGACACTTCGACTTCGCTCAGTGTGACATTTCTAATACTAAACGTAATATTTGAATATTGTCAGCCTGAGCGGAGTCGAAGACTATTTTCTCATATAGATTCAGAATTCTCTCTCAAATACTTTTCCAAAATCATATCACCGCTTGGGATAGAGTTTTTCGCCCAGCGGATTTTCATTTGAATTAATTTTTCTTCGGATAATTTATAATCGATATCAGATTTTAGCAATTTTTGTTTGAGTTCGTACATACAAATGGCGGCCGCAACAGAAACATTGAAACTTCTTGTAAATCCAAACATTGGAATTGCTAAAGTTTCATCAGCAAAGTCCAATAATTCATCCGTTGTTCCCTCCCACTCTGTTCCGAAAACTAAAGCCAAAGGTTCTTCGATTTTATAATCTGGGAGCATTTTCGCATTGTTTTCGGCTGAAACAGCGACTATTTTATAACCTCGGTTTTTGATGTTTTGAAGAGATTCTATTGTTCTTGGCATTTTCTCCACCTCAACCCAAGTATCAGCACCTTTTGTGACTTTTAGATTCGGTTCAAAGAAATTCTCTTTTTCCATCGCCACCACTTTATGAAATCCACAAGCTTCCACTGAACGAACAATTGCAGCAGCATTTCTGAACTGGTAAATATCTTCCATTACCGGCAGAACAAAATCAGAACTTTCTTTGGAATAATGTTCGATTTTTTGGAAACGTTCTGGCGTTAAGAATTGCTGGAGATATTCGTAAGTGGATTCTAAATTCAAGGTTTGGAGTTTAAAATTGATGATTGCAAATTTCGGGATTTTTGAAAGAAATCAACAAAAATATTTCTCGCTGATTTTACAAATTAAGCAGATTATTCTTCTACAATTTCATCTGCCAAATCTGTAAGATCTGCCAGAGATTATAAATTCATAAAAAAAGCGGTAAAAATTACCGCCTTTAATATTTATTTCTTTTTGTTTCTAGCTTGCTCCTGCAATTTTTGTTGCTCTTGCGCTTTCTCCATCATCTCTCTCATTCTTTTCTGGAAAGTTCCTTCTTTCTTCGGTTCTTTCTTTTTGTTTTCCTGAATCTGGGCGTGGATTTTCTTCTCATCTAAGATGAAGTATTTAATCACCAGGATAATCACGATGTTAATCGCATTGGATACGAAATAATACCAAGATAAACCTGACGCAGAGCTGTTCAAGAAGAACAAGAACGTGATTGGGAAAATGTACATCAAAACCTTCATATTCGGCATCCCTTCTTGTTGTGGCTGCTGAATGTTACCTGAAGTCATAATCGTGTAAATCAAAATCACAATAGTACAAGCTAAAGCAAATACACTCAGGTGATTTCCTAACAATGGAATGTTGGTTCCCCAACTGATAATATCGTCATAAGCGGTCAAATCCGGAACGAACCAGAAGCTTTTCCCTCTAAGGTCGAGCATATTCGGGAAGAAACGGAATAGTGCGTAGAACAACGGAATCTGAACCAGCGCCGGTAAACAACCCGCCATCTGATTCACGCCGGCCTTTCGATAGACTGCCATTGTTTCCTGCTGTTTTTTCATCGGATCCGCATCCTTGAATTTGGCATTAACCTCATCAATCTCAGGACGAATCACCTTCATCATTGCACTTAGTTTGTGCTGTTTGAACATTACCGGCGACAAAATCAATTTCACAATAATTGTCATCCAGAAGATTGCCCAACCTGCTGCAATTCCCCATCCTGAAATCAAATTGTACAACGGAATGAACACATATCTGTTTAATGAACCAATGAATGACCAACCTAACGGAAGAATCTCATCAAAGTTCTTGTCATAAGATTTCAATAATTCTATATCCAAAGGCATAAAATACCAAGTGAAATCCTGATTCAATTCGTTTCCTGCTAAGTTTACCTGACCATCGTAGTTGAATTTTTTCAAATATTCGCCTTCCGGAATAGCTTCCTGAAAACCTTTAGATTTTGTGAATCCGTTTTTAGCCTCAATAACTGCGGAGAAAAACTGTTGCTTGATGCCAATCCAGTTGAGTGTTTCGTCTGGCTCATCCATATCAGAACGAGCGTCGTAATCGTAATCTTTATAGTTGTTGAACGCATAAGAAAACTCAGTATGAGTCTCTTCTTGTGAACGTCCTTTTTCTGCACCTCTTACATTGTAATTCCAGATGAAATTAGCTTTACCATCATTCACAACGCTAGCCAAACCTTGTGTTTTCACCTGGAAATCAACGGTGTATTTTGCTTTAAGTGTATAAATGAATTGGATAACTGCGTTTCCAACTTTAGAATTAAGTGTTACTACATTTCCTGCAACTTGCGGCGTAAAAACCAAATCTTTTGTATTGAAAACTTTACCTGCTTTATCCGTGAATTGGAATCCGTAACTTGCATTATTATTACTGAAAAGGTATAATGGTTTTCCACCGAACGCCTCGAATTTATTCAACTTCACAGAACTCAATTGCCCACCAACACTAGAGAACTCAAGAGATAACTCATCATTCTGAAGATTAACTTTCTGAACAGAATTAGGTGTTACTGTAGCTGCATTTAGGTTGGTTGCAGCAGGTTTAGATTTTGTAGTCTGCTCTGTTTTTTTAGCTTCTAAAGCTAATTTCTCCTGTTCGGCTTGTGCATTTCGGTTTTGGAAATAAAACATAAAACCGATAAGAATCATAGAAAAAATACCGAAGCTAATCAGTTGTTTTTTATCTAATCCGTTGTTTTGTTGCATTATAGAAAAAAATTTAAAGTTTAAAGTCTGAAGTTTGAAGTTGATAGTGAATGTCAAATTTCAAATTTCAAATCTTCTATTTCGGTCTGCAAAAATAGGTTTTATTTTTCAGATTCTGTAATAAAGACGATTAACGATAGGAATTACTTTTTTATTAATACTAGAATACTAACAACGATTATTTGCCGATAATTACTTTCCTGTGTTCTGCTCCCCATTCGGATAGATTATTGATGATGGTTTTTAATTTCAAACCATACTCTGTAAGTTGATATTGTACTGAAATAGGTTTTGTATCCAAAACGGTTCTTTCCAAAAGTTTATTCATTTCCAAATCTTTCAATTCCTTGCTCAGCATTCTGTTGGATATACCTTCTACATCATTCAGAATATCAGAAAACCGTCTTTTATTGTAAAAACAAATAGACGATATGATAGAAATCTTCCATTTACCGCTCAAAACGTCCATTGCATCGTGGACTGCCATAATCTCTTTTTTGTGTTCGTTCTTAAAATCTTTACAAGTCATAGTTACTTTGTTACTCGAATGTTACTGTTACTTTTAGTTACAAAGTTACTAAAATATATTTTGATAACATACCTTTGTATCTCAATATTAAAATTTATCAAAATGAATTTCACAAACAAAAACGTGATTATCACCGGTGGAAGTACCGGAATAGGTTTCGCAACCGCACAAGCTTTTATCAACGCCGGAGCTAATGTCTGGATTACCGGAAGAAGCCTGGAAAATCTGGAAAAAGCGGCAGCAATAATTAACAGCTCCAACCTAAAAACATTAGTTTCTGACACTTCCAATTTAGAAGGTATTACTGTTTTGGAAAAAGCAGTTTCGGAAAGTGGAAACAAAATAGATGTTCTTTTTCTGAACGCAGGAATCGCAGTTTTCTCACCAATTGGAGAATCTACGGAAGCTGATTTTGACGCACAGTTCAATACCAATGTGAAAGGACCTTATTTCACACTGCAGAAACTATTGCCTTATCTACAAGACGGCGCATCTGTAGTATTTACCTCATCAACTGTAGCAACAGCAGCGAATCTTGGATCCAGTATCTATTCTGCAACGAAAGGTGCATTAAACAAAATCGCCCAAATCGCGGCCAACGAATTAGCCGAGAGAAAAATAAGAGTCAATATTGTAAGCCCTGGAGCAACTAAAACTGAAGGTCTGGAAAAAGTAACAACAAGTGAAATCCGAGACCATTTTTCTGAAATAATTGCTTTGAAAAGATTAGGTGACCCAAGCGAAATTGCAAAAACTGTATTGTTTTTAGCGTCAGATGACGCTAGTTATATTAGCGGAACTGAGTTATTGGTAGACGGCGGCTACACCACATTTTCAAGAAAGTAGATTTTTTGAAACCAATAGTTGAAAATAAAACAGCTGCGAACCAAGATCCGCAGCTGTTTTTTATTTTATAGACATAATATTCTATTTTCCCTTTATTGTAGCATTAATAAAAGCTTTAAATAATGGATGCGGTGTTGCAACAGTACTCTTATATTCCGGGTGATATTGGACACCTATGTAAAAAGGATGATCTTTCAGTTCCAAAGTTTCTACCAAATCTGTTTCCGGGTTCAGTCCACTTGGTGTTAATCCTTTATCTTCGAAGTCTTTTTTGTAATCGCTATTGAATTCGTATCTGTGACGATGACGTTCTGAAATGGTTTTTGCGCCATAAACTTCTGCTAATTTTGAACCTTGTTTCAGAACACATTTCCAGGCACCAAGACGCATTGTTCCACCTTTGTCTACTACATTTTTTTGCTCTTCCATCAAAGAAATTACCGGGTCTGGCGTAGAAGTATCGAACTCCATACTGTTAGCTTTTGCCAATCCAAGAACATTTCTAGCAAATTCTATCGTCATAATCTGCATCCCAAGACAGATTCCCAACAATGGAACTTTGTTCTCTCTTGCATACTTCGCAGCCTGAATTTTACCTTCGATTCCTCTGTCTCCGAAACCTGGCGCGATCAAGATTCCATCAACACCATTCAATAGTTTTTCTGCACCTTCCAGTTCGATATCGCCACTGTAAACCCATCTTACTTTCACTTCGGTTTCCATATCAGAACCTGCGTGGATAAAAGCTTCGGCAATAGATTTATAAGAATCCTGGAGCGAAACATACTTTCCAACCAAAGCAATCTCTACACTGCGTTTTGGATTTTTATATTTTTTAAGAAATGTTTTCCAGTCTTTTAGGTTAACATCTTTTCCTATAGGAAGATTCAGTTCTTTTAGAACTACCTCGTCAAAATTCTGTTTCTGAAGATATAGTGGCACTTCGTAAATCGTATCCATATCTATACATTCGATAACGTTTTCTAATCCAACGTTACAGAATTGAGCCAACTTGGAACGTAGTTCTTTCGGAATGGTGTGTTCTGTTCTGCAAACCAAAACATCCGCCTGAATGCCACTTTCCATCAATTGACGAACAGAATGCTGAGAAGGTTTTGTTTTCAATTCTCCACTCGACGATAAATACGGTAACAATGTCAGATGGATAACCATTGAATTATTTTTACCCAATTCCCATTGCAATTGGCGAACGCTTTCTATATAAGGAAGCGATTCGATATCACCTACAGTTCCACCAATTTCTGTGATAATGATGTCATAATCCTTTTTGGAAAGCATCTTTATTCTGCGTTTGATTTCGTTGGTGATGTGTGGAATCACTTGGACTGTTTTCCCAAGAAAATCGCCTTTACGTTCCTTTTCAATAACAGTTTGATAGATTTTTCCGGTTGTAACGTTGTTGTTTTGGGAAGTTGGAGAATCCAGGAATCTTTCGTAGTGTCCCAAATCCAGGTCTGTTTCTGCGCCGTCTTCGGTCACATAACATTCGCCGTGTTCATAGGGATTAAGCGTTCCGGGGTCGATGTTGATATAAGGGTCAAGCTTTTGGATGGTAACTTTGAAACCGCGGGATTTAAGAAGAAGTCCCAAAGAAGCGGAAACAATACCTTTACCAAGTGACGATGTTACACCTCCTGTCACAAAGATGTATTTCGTTTCTTTTTTACTCATTAGATTAGGTTTGTGCAAAGTTAAAGTATCTGAACCTAAAAAACAATTTTAAGAAAAGAATTAGGTTTTTGTTAACGAATAAATAAATATCGCAAAGTCGCAAAAATTTAAAGTAAATCATTGTTGAAAAGTCGCAAAGTCTGCATCATACAGAAAAGTTGAATCACTCGCAGCCCGGCTTGAGCGGAAATCCTTTTTACGCAACGAAGTGGAGTGAAAAGATTGACTTCGTCGAACTTCGTTAGGTTTTGGAGCCCTTCGACTTCGCTCAGGATAAACTTCAGACGGATTAAGCTGCCCAAATAAAAAGAAAACCCACACCAATACTGATGCGGGTTTTACTCCTAATTATGATGAAGATTTATTTTTTGATCACCTTAAACGTTTTTATTTTTCCGTCCTGAGTAGTTGCTTTCACAACGTAAGTTCCTGTGATTAATGTTGATAAATCCAACTGAACTTTTGACTCATCCAGACTTGCAAAGTTTCTTACCAACTTACCTTCGATATTGTAAACTGAAACGCTGGTCACATTTTTATCGCTTACAAGATTCAGTATGTCTTTCACCGGGTTTGGATAATAGCTGATTGATTTTGAATTGATGTCATTCACTCCAAGAGATTCTTTCACATCCAATGTGTAATCTTCTGCCTGACCATAACCGTAGATTGAGTTATCGCAAGGCGTCGTGATAGATGCATCCCAGTTCAACATTACTCTCATTCTTGCTTTTCCTATTGTTGCAGTAGCCGGAACCGCAATGTTGCCTGTAATTTGAGCGCCATCCATTCCGTCAGAAGTCATTGCACCTATTTCATAGATTTCTCCAGCGTCTGTGAATATTCCGTTTTGATTCCAGTCTACGAAAACTGTTGCATAGTCATAACCAGTATTGGTATTAGCTTCTATAGCAATTGGATATTCATTACCTTGGTAAACTTCACCTACTTTGTCCAGATAATATTCATTAGCTTGGTTAGAATATAGGTCTGATGTATTATCGATTCCTGCAATCTGCACTTTCGTAATAGAATCTACTCCGTATTGTGGCGTCGTAGAACAATAAACATCATTCACTGTAACCTGGAACGAACATACGTAAACTATTTTTCCGTCTGCATCTACCAAGTTGTGAACAACATTGGTCACGCCAATCGGGAACTGAGAACCGGATTCGTAGCCAGAAACCAGAACTGTCTGTAATCCTGTAGAAGATGATGAACCACAAGTAACCGGCAATGTATAATTCACAACTGCTGTTGTTTCTGAAGCGCTTGCAAGCGTTGTTTCGATATTCTCAGGACAAGTGATGGAACAGTCGTTGCCGTTTAATAAAAGATTATTTAAGTTGATTGCCCAACCTGCTGCAAAAAACGGCGGAATAGAATTATCAAATCCAGCGATGAAGTTTCCGTTTGCAGAAATCCCCATTGCAGTTCCTAATTTTCCATCGAAAGTAGTAACTTCAACATTTTGGCTCGTCAAAATATCTTTCAGGAAAACAGGATTCGAACTTAATGACGGATGATAGATTATCACTTCTCTGTTGCCTGCATAACCTGCATATCCAACAGCAATACCATTTTCTGAAATAGATGTAAATGTTGCAGTATCATAACCTGCAGGTACATTGAAAGCTTTGTAAACACCAGAATTGATATCATAGATGAAAGGCTTATAATCCTTGCTTCCCACTATTTGTCCCGCATCATTGATATCAGATGCTTCTCCATATCCCAAATCTCCGATGTAATGCACCACGCCATCCGGCGTATAATAAACCGGAATCCAATACGTACCTCCGTTGATAGAATATTTGTTAACGAAACCAGCCACAATACCTGAGCTGTTGATTCCTTCTCCTCTTCCGTATTCATAAGAACCATCGCCGTCCAGTTTTTTAATCGTTCCCGCTTCTGTATCATAGATGAAAGCATAACTGTTTTCAACACTTGTGGAGATTTGCCCTGTTACATATTTGCTGTTTCCAGAGATAGCATTAGCGCCACTGAACCAGCTGTTACTTGGAACATCGCCAGGGAAATAGCCAATTGCCGTCCATGTTCCGTTTTTCTTATATGCTGCTTGTCCCAGTTCTTCGCCTTCGGAACTTGTATAAGCCATCAATCCGGCAACATCGCCGGCGTTGTTGATTCTGTTTGTAGCTTCTCCGCCTTCTGTGGGTGTCGTACTTCCGGTAGCAAAATCAAAATAGGCTCCGGAATGGATTCCTTTTCCATTGTCATTGATGTCATACAGACGTGACCCCATTCCGTCCAGAACTTTCAGTTCTATTTGCTGGGCATTAATTCCAGACATTGTCATTGCGCCTAGTAAAAGCAAGTAAACTTTTTTCATAATAATAAAAATATTAATAGTAATTTTTCTTCAGCAGTTATTGACTTCTTGTTTCAAAAACTTGTTTACAATGTTATGTATTAATACCATCAATTCCTAAAGTTTACCTTTTTGAATTCGTGAATTTTTAAAGTATTAATTCTAAAAACAACTGATTTTCAAATATTTAACAAAACAACAATAACAATGTATTTTTCACTAAAGAATTATTAAAAATCATACAATTCACAAATAAAAAAACTATTTTTGTAGTATGTTCAGGGTATTTTTTTTGTGGTTGATGGTTGTTTCCGGTGTCATTTTGACTTCGGCGCAAAGCAATCCAGAAACATTGAAACTTCTGGACAAAGCTTATCAAAGCCTTTACGAAAATCCTGATAATGCTTTCCAGATTCTTCAGAATATTGATGTCAATAAAGAACCTGAACTCATCAAACAGCGTGTTCAAATCATCCTGTCGAGAGCTTACAACTTCAAAGGTGATTATGCAAAATCCATTGACCAATCCATCGACAATCTGAATAAAAATAGAAATGAGAACAACTCTTTCTATTCAGATTTTGCTTTGGCCCAACAATACCAATCCCTTAGACTTTACCAACAATCCATCAGAATCTCGCAGAACCTTGTTGACAAAGCTTCTAAAATCAAATCTCAGCATTATCCGGAAAATCTTTCCGCTTACATTTACCAACTGAATGCATCTAACCTAATGGTTCAGAAAAAGTGGAAAGAAGCGGAAGAAAACCTGAATCAAAGTAATTCTCAGTTAAAAAACACGGATGAAGATTTTATCATTTCGATAGAAAACCAGATTTACCAAACCTTCATCTATATTTCTCAAAATCAAATCGATAAAGCTGAAAAACTGGTTAATGAGATTCAGAAAAAGCTGGAGAAAACACCTCAATATGTTTTTCTGAGAGCATTTAACCTGGATAATTTTGGCAGAATTAATTTCCTGAAAAAAGATTACATCCAATCTACTGAGAATCTGAATCAGGCCTTGGAACTAATTCAAAACAAAGCTTACGATGCTTTGAGGTACAGAATCTATGATGATCTATCCAAAAATTATCTGGCGCTGAAAAATGATAATTTGTATCAAAAATATTACTCTATATATAAGGAGCAAACCGATAAATTAGACAAAAGTAAAAAAGACGCCATCCGAAATCTGGTAAAGCTGAATGAGCAGTACGAAGCCAAACGAATAGAAAACGCTGACAGCAATTTTGTAAACAATATTCTGATGATTTCGATGGTTTGTTTCATTGGAATTTTAGTGATTTTTCTTATGAATTTTTTCGAAAAAAGAAAAGCAAAATCAATCCAGAAGCAAATCGATTTTTATTCAAAACAACAGGATTTCATTAAGAAAATTGATGAAAGCAAAACTGTTATCGAACCAAAATCCGAAAAAGTAGAATCTGATATCTCTAAAAAAACACCGCTCATTTCTAAAGAAAAAGAAATGGATATTCTGGCGCGTTTGGAAGAATTTGAAAAATCGGAAAAGTTCCTGAACCGCGATATGTCTTTGGCAATGCTCGCCGGACAATTGGACACGAACACGAAATATCTGTCCGACGTCATCAACCGATACAAAGAAAAGAATTATAACAATTACATCAACGAACTAAGAATCAATTACATTGCTTATCTATTGAAAACCGACCCTGCTTATCTTAATTACAAAGTGAGTTATCTGGCGGAGAAAGCGGGCTTCTCATCGCACAGTGCATTCACGACAGTATTCAAATCTGTAACCGGTATTTCGCCAAACACTTACATCCAGCAATTGACTCAGAATAAAAAATGAAACGCTACATTTTCATATTAATTATTTTATCGTTTACAGGAATTTTCAAATCCCAGTACAATGAGCAATTGTACAAAAAAGCACTTTCAGACATTTATCAAAATCCTGATAACTCTCAGAAAATAGCTCAGGAAATGCTGAAAAAAGAGAAAAATCCGGACAATCTTATCAAGCTTTACAAACTGATATCACATTCTTACATCTCAAAAAGGGATTTTGACAAATCTCTGGATTGGGTTCTGAAGATGAAAGAACTGAGTAAAAATGTGACCAATCCCGAACAAAAAGTAAAAATCCTAAATGCAACATCCATACAATATCAGCAGATGGGACTTAACAGCAAGACGTTGGAAATTCTGGACGAATCTTATCAAATTTGCAGTCAGCTCCCGGATGGCAAATTCAAAACTTATTATCTCGGACTCAATTCTGCTTTGCGAGGTTTGGTTTATAAATCTCAGGACAACAACGAGCTGGCTCTGGAAAAGCTGCTCATCGGCTTGGAGTATGTAAAAAAAGTTGGAAATTATGATAATGCCATCGCCAACTCCAGTGTTTTCCTGTACAACATTGGCTATTGTTATTTTTATTTGAAGCGATACAATGAGGCAGAAAAATATTTCAAACAATCTGCTGAAGTTGCAAAATCTGTTCACGCAGAGAGTTTGGAGGCTTTTGCCTACAAAGGTTTGTCCGAGAATTTCACGGCTTTGGGAAAACATCAGGAAGCCATAGAGCTTTTGAAAAAATCGGTCAATCTGTCCAAAAAAGTCGGCGATTTGGTCTTAAGCGAAGGGATTTACAAAGGTTTTTCTGACAATTATCTCGCACTTCAAGATTGGAACAATTATGAAGTGTACAACAAACTGTACATCGAGACCAAATTTGCCAGAGAACAAAGTGAACTCGCTTCTCTCAACAAAAGCATCGATGTCCTGAATCAGGAAAACAACAAAAAAATCGAGGAACAAAAGAACAGGTTGAGAATCATAAGTACCCTAATTATCGTAATTTCTTCAATCTTATTTATTTGGTTTCTTCTTAAATTTATCAAGCACAAAAAGCGCAACCAATTATTATTAGAAAAGCTCAATCAAATTAATAAAATCACGACCTAAACTATGAAGAATATATTCGACCAGGCGGACACAAGCCATTTCATCAAGAGAATCAACGCACTCACGGAAGACTCTTTCCCGAAATGGGGGGTGATGTCCGTAGACAAAATGCTGGCACACTGCAATGTAACCTACGAATTGATTTACGAACAGGAAAAACATAAGAAACCCAATCGTTTGATGAAATGGGTTCTGACAAAATTTGTAAAGCCAAAAGTTGTGAACGAGACACCGTATAAACACAACTCTCCCACCGCTGCAATGTTTGTCATTACAGATAATAAAAGCTTCGAGGAAGAGAAAAAAAGAATTATAGGTTTCATCCAGAAAACCCAGCAATTAGGCGCAGATGCTTTCGAGGGGAAAGAAAGTTTCAACTTCGGAAAACTCACCGCCGTCGAATGGAACAATATGATGTCCAAACATCTTGACCATCATTTGACACAATTTGGAGTTTAACTTAATTTCTCTCGCTGATTGAGCAAATTTGCTGATTCATTTCTATCTGCTTAATCAAAACAATTTGTGAGACACTAAATATTTTTTATTTGGGCAACTTAATCCGTCTGAAGTTTATCCTGAGCGAAGTCGAAGGGCTCCCAAACCTAACGGAGTGGTTCGACGTAGTCAATCTTTTTTGCAGACGATTTCATATTAAGATAGAATTTGGAGGTTGGCAAAAAAGGATTTCCGCTCAAGTCGGTTGCGAGTGATTTAATGTTTTAAAATTTATGGTTATGAAAAAAGTAATTTTTCTTTTAGTCTTTATTTTCGGATTTACAATTTTCAACGCACAAGAAGTTGAGAAATTAATCAAAAACAACAACGAATTTTTCACCGGTAAAATTGATAATTCAGCCAATTTGAATGTTCTTTTCGAAACTATTTCTAAAGAAAACCAGGAAAAAGACACTTACAAAGTTTTTGGCTTCTCGGATGTAGAAGGAACAAAAGCCTACTTCGAAGGAACTATAACTTTTGACACAGAAAAAACTCAAAACTCAAAAGACCAATCCAAAATCTACGATTTGAAACTGTCGGAAAAAGGAAACGGAAAACACAACGGAATTTTCTCCGGAGAATTAACTATCAAAGAATCATCAGACAAAAACCAATTGAAATTCGAAGGAACATGGACGAATTACGGAAACACACTGAAATTCCCGTTCTATTTCAATAATTAAAATTATAAATAAAAAAACTTCGACAAACTCAATGTGACATCTAATTAATAAAAGTTGTCAGGCTGAGGCTCTCGAAGCCATTCAAAATAATAAAATTCTAAAAATGAAACTTTTCACTCCTATAACATTCAGAAATGTAGAACTGAAAAACCGAATCGTAATGTCGCCAATGTGTATGTATTCCGCAGAAGAAGGTGTGGCGAATGATTTCCACTTCGTTCATTACGGAAGCCGAGCTCAAGGCGGCGCTGGCCTTATTGTAGTAGAAGCAACTGGCGTTGAACCTCGCGGTAGAATCTCGGATAAATGCCTTGGAATCTGGAATGACGAACAAGCTTTAGCTTTGAAAAAAATCGTTGACTTTGTTCATCAGAATTCGGAAAGTAAAATCGGAATTCAGTTGGCTCATGCTGGTCGAAAAAGTTCTGTTTCCGCTGAAACCAATCGACAAATGAGCTTGGAAGAAGGCTGGGAAACCATTGCACCAAGTCCAATTGCTTTTCATCATTCCGAAAGAATTCCCCACGAATTATCTGTTGACGAAATTAAAACTTTGGTAGAAGATTTCCGAAAAGCAGCGAAAAGAGCGGTGGAAGCTGGATTTGATGTTTTGGAAATTCACGGTGCACACGGTTATTTGATTCATCAATTTCTATCGCCACTTTCCAATACAAGAACCGATGAATATGGTGGAAGTTTTGAAAACAGAGCAAGATTCTTAATGGAAATTGTAGATGTAGTTAATTCTGAAATTACAGAAAATCAAGCGCTTTTCGTAAGAATCTCCGGAACCGAATATACAGAGAATGGTTGGGAAATCTCCGACAGTGTAGAATTATCAAAAGCTTTGAAAGCTAAGAATGTAGATTTGGTAGATGTTTCCAGCGGTGGTAATATCAATGGTGTAACCATTCCTTTGAAACCAGGTTATCAGGTTCCGTTAGCAGAAGATGTGAAAAAGAATTCGGATGTCAAAACCGGAGCTGTTGGTCTTATCACGTCAGCAGAACAAGCGGAAGAAATTTTACAAAACGGACAAGGAGATTTGATTTTCCTGGCTAGGGAAATTTTGAGAAATCCGTATTTCGCAGTTCAATCTTCCTGGCAAAGCGGTGATGATAGTTTTTTCCCGCATCAATATCTGAGAGCGAAACCATCAAAATAATATTAGAAGAACAAAGACGAATCAAAATTTTGATTCGTCTTTGTTTTTGGTATTAATTCTTGATAAACTTCGAACTCAAACCTCCAATTTTATAAATATAGTTTCCTTTTGATAGGCTTTCAATATTTAGAACAATCCTATCTTCGGAAGAATTAAATACTTTATTTAAAACAATTTTTCCAGAAACATCAAAAACCTCGACTTTATTAACTCCATTTTTGGGATTAATAACATTTAGTATTCTGTCTGAAGGATTGGGAAAGGCAGATAATCTATTATTTGTTGATTGAATTTCTTTAGTTGTTAACGAGCTAGACGGAAGTGAATAAATTTCTGTTGAATTTGTAGCTGATTTAAATAGTCTTAATTTATTATTTCCTGATGTACTATCATGATAAACTGTAAAATCATATTCATCATCTAACAAATAACCACTTCCAAAATCTTTGACTAATAAACCGTCTTCATTATAAATCTGGATTGTGACATTAGGAAAGCTTCCGCTAAATACAACAATCTCTAAGAGATCATCAGTATTAAAAATTTTTTTTGAAAGAATAAAATTATAATATTCACTTACTCTGCTCGGAACCGGCAATGAAAATTGTTTCTTTAAAGAATAATCAGAATTATAAATCTTAATTGTAGATAGATCTGACCCAGCAGAATAATAATATGTTTCCGAAGCATTAGTATAAACTTGTAATGTTTCTGAGGGAAAAGTCTTATCAAGATTTATTTGTCCAAAAACAATACTTGTAGCTAAAATTGCAAAAGAAAATAATATTTTTTTCATAGTTATTTAGTTAAAATTATAATCAGCAAAAGTATGACGAAATTTTCAAAAAGAATCAAATAAAAAATAAAAAACCGCCCTCACAGAAAAGAACGGTCTTTAAATGAATTTGGGTTTATCATTTTGGAGTTACTAAGGTAGAGAATAAGAAAACCTGTTCCAATTTTCTTGAACTGACTTTTAACAGAATATTAAATAAAAAAACTTTCCCTTTCGGAAAGTTTTTTTCGTTTTCACAGAAATAGACAATTGTTGTCACACAATGTCACGCCTTAAATTAAAGCTTTCGGGTTTATACTATATAACTTCACTCAACAAAAAAATTATATATGGAAAAGTATCTATTCTCGGGAGTTTTAAACAGAGGAATTTTATCAATGACTGTTTTCAGTTTGACATTGGTTTTTGGACAATATCAATCCAAAAAAATCACAGCCTCTACAAGGGAGAGCCGGGCAGAATTCGGAACTTCGGTAGCGATTAACAATCAATTTTTGGCGGTTGGCGCTTCCAGAGAAGCCATTGCAAAAGGTGCTGTTTATATTCATCAAAAAAGCGGAAATAACTGGAATTTCAATCAAAAAATCACGGCTCCGGATGGTTTCGAAATGGCGGAATTTGGAGGAAGTATAAAGTTTGGAAATGATTTTCTTGTGATTTCTGCAGGAAGAGCGGATATCGAAAATATAATCCGAGCAGGCGCTTTGTATGTTTACAATTTAGATGCTAACAATCAATGGAATTTCACAAACAAACTGACAGCATCTGATTATGATAATGATGCGTTGTTGGGCGTTAATCCTACTTCTATTGCTGTTGACGGGAATACGATTGTTGCTGGCGCTCCAGGATTCAGCAGTTGGAATGGTGCTGTTTATATTTACGAAAAAAGTGGTAATGACTGGATAGAAGCACAGAAAATCACTTCGCCGGAAAGTGTAGATTTTGGAAATTTTGGGATTGGCGTCAGTCTTTACGGCGATTATCTTGTGATTGGCGCAAGTGGCGTTAATAACAATGCAGGGAAAATTTACATCTATAAAAAGAATAATTCAGGTGAATGGATTTTTCATCAGAGTTTAATGTCATCAGACAATTTCGACAATTCTTATTTTGGAAATTCGGTCAGTATTTCTGGCAATGAATTGGTAGTTGGTGCGTATACAGAATCTAACACAGGCAATCCGTCGATGGCTTATATTTTCAAATTGAATGATAATGGAAACTGGGAAGAATCTCAAAAAATTCCAAGTTATGAATCTTCCGAACACACCTATTTCGCCTGGATGTGTGAGTTGAAAAGTGACAAGCTTCTCATCAGCGCTCCGCATCTATACGGAACAGAACCTGGGAGATCGCTACTTTACAAAAAGAACAGCCAGAACCAGTGGGAATTTGACCAGGAACTAAAGCCCGAAAACGATGTTGCAGAAGATTTCTACGGTTGGAGTTTAGCAATGAGTGATAATGAAATTATAGTTGGTGCAGCAAGAGACAATTGGGATAATAATGAAGAAAATGAACTGAATGATGCGGGTTCTGCGCATATTTTTACTTCGCAAGATCTTGCAACGAATGAAAATAATCTTTCTAAAAAAGATGTAAAAATCTATCCAAATCCCGCTAAAGATTTCATCAACATTACAAGTAAACAACAAGTTAATTCGGTTGAAATTCTGGACCAGTCCGGAAAACGGATTTCGGAGTCCAAAGAATTAAAAATTAATGTTTCAAATCTTTCAACAAAAGGAATTTATATTCTGAAAATAAAATTCTCGAACGGGAATTCATCAATTCAGAAATTGATGAAGCAATAATATTTTAAACTCTCGCAGATTTGCTGGATTTTGTCGATTTGATCTAAAATTTGCTGAACCAGTAAAATCTGCGAGAAATAGAACAAAACTAAAATTATCGAATAAATCTGTTCTCACAATCTCATCTTTTTGCTTTTACGATTAATTATATCTATATTTCGTTATCGATTTGACGAGAAGATGAAACTATTTCTGAAAATAATCCCAATAATTATGCTTTTTGTTCTGCCCTCAACAATGTTCGGGCAGTCTGAAAAAGAATGTGAAGTCATCATCGATTCTGCCATTCAGAAGATGTTTCGAAAGGAACATACCAAATCTCTGGAAATGTTGATTCGGGTAAAATCTGTCTCGGAACAAAAGAAATGGGACAAATCCAACTTTCGCGCAACCAACAACATTGGTCTCAATTATTATCTGATGACCGACTTTGGCGAAGCTTTGAAATATTATCTCGAAGCTTATGATATCGCAACCAATACGCCGGACAAAAAGCACGTGATGACGGTTGTCAACAATATTGCGATTCTTTATTTTCAGGAAAAGAATAATAAAAAAGCTTACGAATATTTCCTAAAAGCCTATCAAACTGCTAAAGAAAACAACCGAAGTGAAAAAGCCGGCGCTTATGCAGTGAACCTTGGGTTGGTTCTGAATAAATTAAATAAAATCAATGAAGCTTATAAGTACATTCAGGAAGCGGAAATCCTGACAAAAGATGACCCAAAAGTCAATATAATGAACAAAATGGCTTTGGCAGAAAACCTTTATCTTAAGAAAAAATTTGAAGAATCTGAAGCTATCATCGATAATCTGATTCCTAAACTGGAAGCTGATAACCAAACCGAAAATCTGGTTTTCATTCTGCTGATAAAAGCGCAAATCAATGAGAAAAAAGGAGACTTTACTCAGGCAAAATCTTTGGCTTTACAGGCAAGAAAGCTCTCTCCGAACATCAATAACAGAGAGGAAGTTTACAATTATCTTTCAAAAATCAATGCGGAAACCAAAAATTATGATGAGTCTCTCAAATACAAAGATTCTGTGATTATTGCGAATGATTCAATTTCGAGAATTAATAATTCTGCATTGTTCAATAATGGAAAAATCAAGTTCGAAATGCAGAATTATCAGTTTGAGCTCAAAGAAAGCCATCAGCGTTTGAAAGATGAAAGAAAAATCTTCTACATTATTATCGCTTCTGCCGTTATCATTATTTTGTTGGTTCTGCTTTTCCTTTACAATAACTCGATAAAATACAGACAGCAGAAAAAAATCACACAACTGGAATTTGAAAAAAAGCAAAGCGACAATCTGATTCTGACTCAACAACTGAAAGAACAGGAAACTTTATCTTTATTAGAAAAAGAACGTCTTAAAAACGAAATCGAACAACAAAACCGCCAGCTCACTTCACAAGCTTTAACCATCTCCAGCAGAAATGACGTGGTGGAAGAAATTATTGAAGCGATTGTCAATCAACCTGAGATTTCTAATAATACGAAACTGGTCAATTCTATCAAGGATTTAAAAATTCAGCTTAAGAATAATAATCAGTGGGACAGTTTTTTCAAACATTTTGAGGGCGTCAATCAGAATTTCATCACCACACTCAAAGAAAGACATCCGGATTTGAGCTCCTCGGAAATCAGATTCATCTGTTATGTTTACATGAATCTCAGTCATAAAGAAATTGCATCCATTCTCAACATCAGTCCGGAATCCTGCAGAAAAAGAAAGGAAAGAATCAGTAAAAAACTCAATCTTCCTGACAAAATCAACCTATACGACTATATTTCAGCGATATAGACAAACCTACGTCACGCAGAAATTAGATTGATGTCACGCAATGTCACGCCATTATTGATCCATTTTTTTTGATTTATCATCAATTTTACATCAATAAATTTTTGAAATATGAAGAAAATATTGACTTTATTTTTATTGGCAATTTGCTCCGGTCTTTCTACAATGTTGACGGCTCAATTGTCATTTTTAACTTCGCCAAATTATGGGCAGGTCTTTGATGTGACTTATGACCCAATCAAGCCTGATGTTTTGTATGCCAATACGGTAACCAATCACATTGTGAAAAGTTCTGATAATGGAAAAAATTGGGAAGTGCTTTACTCTTTTCCAATTAATCTGAGTTTTGGGACAATAAAGGAATTAAGATGGACTGCTGACCAGAAATACCTGAGTTTTATTTTAACTTCGGAAGGGACAGCTTATAATCAGGTGATTATCATCGACCCGGACAATGGCAACGTCATCAAAAAAGTCGATTCTCCAAATGGAAATCAATCAGGAAATCTGATAATGTCCTACTCGATTACGGGTAATAACTACGAAAATATTCTTTTGCACACGACGTATATGTACAATTTTGGTCTTGTAACGGATGTTTTCTACAGCAAAAATGGCGGAGACGACTGGCAAAAAGTTTATACAAGTTCTAACAACGATGGCGTCCACGTGAATAATGTCGCAATCCATCCAAGAAATCCTGACAAATTATTTATTGCCAGAGGTTTTTCTCCAGGAGAAAAAAACGGTGGATTATTTGTGTCAGAAAATTCCGGAAACAGCTGGACCGAAAAAAATGCCGGGCAAAATTATTCTGCTATAACATTTGACCCGATTAATCCTCAAAAAATGTTTTTGGGAACGTTTTATCTTACAGAAACTCAAACCGAGAATCTTTACCGATCCACAGACGGCGGTGATAATTGGAGCATTGTTCCTATCAACTGGACGGCGCTTTCTACTAACAGCATCCAAAAAATTGTCATCAATCCAAAAAACACAAATGACATTATGATTTTGGAAGAAAACGAAATCGTGATATCAAAAGATGGCGGAAACACCTGGACGAACTATGTTTACCCAAATAATGACCTAGAAAATAAATATTATTACGGACTGAATGCGACTTACAATCCTTCTAATAGCAACGAAGTAATCATCAGTTCCAATTTCTATCCTTTCCATTCTTTGGATGGCGGAATTACCTTATCAAGATTCAAAAATCCGTTTGCTAATAACACAGAGAAAGTCAGCTTTCATAAAAATACAGAAAAACATTTGTATTACGGTCTGAGAAGAGGATTTATTCATCAGGATTTCCAAACGGGAGAAGAAACAGGAATTAATCTTCAGGCTATCAACTTCTTTCCTAATTTCAATAATAATGGTCTTTTTGCTGACCCATTGGTTGCGGGAAGAGTATATATCAGCAGCAGTGGTTTTATGGGTTCAACGTTTGCTGTAAGTAATAATCACGGTGCAGATTATTCTACAGGTTACAGCGATTATGGACTGAATATTATGAAAATTGCGACATCAAAATTGAATACCAATCATTCCTGGGTGGCTTTCAATGAGACGGTTAGGAAATTCGATTTTACCGATATGAGCGGAATTACCAGCGAGGAAGTGATGCTTCCTGCTTTCGGGACTGTTTTCGCAATCAGCATTGATGAATTTAACGAAAATAATGTAATTCTATCTCAGAATAATAATGTCTACAGAACCACAGACGGCGGACAAAACTGGACACCTTCGGAAAGCGGACTGAACGTTTTGGAAAAAGATGTAGACTTCATTTATGACATTAACAAAAATCCTTTTAATAAAGACCAATTGCTTTTGTCCACAACCCAGGGAATTTTTATCTCCAATGATGCCGGTGCAAAATGGACTCAAATCTATGACGGTAATGTCATCAACAAAGCAGAATTTTCGCCTTACAAAGATGGTGTCATCGTAGCATCTTCCAATTTTATGAACGGAAGTGGCGAGGGTTATGCATATCCGCCGTCACAGGTTAGAATTGTTTATTCTAAAGATTTTGGACAAAACTGGAGCGAAATATCGCCTGAAAGCCTGGGTTATCTTTTCTCAGAATCTTCAGCCATAGATTTTCTGGAAGATGATAAAGCGGACATCTATTTCAGTACGTCAGATTTGGGATTGGTAAAATATCAAATCAGTCTGGAAACTTTAGGAACCAATAATAATTCTTTATCAAAAGTAGATTTGATCATCTATCCAAATCCAACCTCTGATTACATTACGATTTCTAATGACAAAGTGAAAGAAGCTGTGATTGTAGATTTTGCCGGAAAAACTGTGTTGAAATCGACATTAAAAACACTTGATTTAACCAATCTTCCGAAAGGTGTTTATATACTGAATGTAACATTGGAAAACGGAAAATCTATTTCGAAAAAAATCATCAAGAAGTAAAAATTTATTCATATCAAAAAAAAGAGACTTAGCAAAAATTTGTTAAGTCTCTTTTGATTTAATTAAAGATTGGTCTCATATTTCCTTATTAAATCCAAAATCAAGGGTATTTTTTTATATTTGTTAACAGAAGCACATCTATGGAAGTATTTTTATTACTGGTCGTTATTCTTTTTGTGATCATTATTCACAACAAAGTCAATTCTAACCATCAAGCCACTCAGGATTCAATCAGAAAACTTCAGGAGAAGATCGATTCTTTGAAATCAGGAATTCAAATTCCACCTGTAAAACAGGAAGCACCAGAGACTCCAATTATCAAGGAACAAATCCAACCGGAAGAAATAACACCAATTCCTGTTGAAGTTCCTCCGATAATCGAAGAAGAAATCATCGAAGAAAAACAGCCGGAAAATATTGAAAATACAATTCCACAAGTTGAAGATGAACTTTCAAAAGTGGAACAAAAAGTGGCTTTCTCATCAGAAGATACTATAAAGGAAGTTGTACCACCTAAAAAATCCTGGCTGGAAACCTTCAGAGAAAACAATCCTGATATTGAAAAATTCATCGGTGAAAACCTCATCAACAAAATCGGAATTCTGATTTTGGTTCTAGGCATCAGTTTCTTTGTGAAATATGCGATTGATAAAGATTGGATTAATGAACCAGCACGTGTCGGAATCGGTATTTTGGCTGGTGCGCTTGTGATGGGCGTGGCTCATCGATTGAGGAAAAATTACGCCGCTTTCAGTTCTGTTTTTGTAGCTGGAGCAATTAGTATTTTTTATCTCACGATTGGAATTGCGTTCCACGATTATCATCTGTTCAGCCAGACTGTGGCGTTCATTATTATGGTTGTGATTACCATTTTCAGTGTGTTCGTTTCAGTTTCTTATAACCGGAAAGAGTTGGCAGTTTTGTCTTTGATTGGCGGTTTTGCCGTTCCTTTTATGGTAAGCACGGGCGAAGGCAACTACAAAGTTCTGTTCACATATATTGCGATTCTGAATGTCGGAATGCTCTTAATCGCTTATTTTAAAAAATGGAATCTCGTTACTTTGCTGGCTTTCATTTTCAGTTGTCTGCTGTATTCTGCTTGGTTTGGAAAAGGCTTCTACGACGACAAATTACCGTATCTTGGCGCATTGTTTTTTGCTACCATATTTTACATTATTTTCAGTGTGGCAACGGTTATCAACAACCTTAGAAACAAAGGTTCTTTTACGAAACTGGAATATTTCATAATGCTCGCTAATACGTTCTTCTATTTCGGAATGGGAATCAGTATTATCGAAAATTGGAAACCGGAATTCAAAGGTTTGTTTACCGTTGTTTTGGCTTTGTACAATTTGGTTTATGCGATATTTTTATATAGAAAGTTCGGGTTGGACAAAAATGCGATTTATCTGTTGTTAGGACTGACTTTAACCTTTGTTACGTTGGCTATTCCAATCCAGTTTAGCGGTAATTATATCACTTTATTCTGGGCTGGAGAAGCCGTTTTATTGTTCTGGTTGTCTCAAAAATCGAAAATTGCAACCTTCAAATTAGGCGCAATCATCGTTCAGATTTTGATGTTCGGAAGTTTGATTATGGATTGGGAAAAATATTATTCCGGTAATTTGATGGAACTGAAACCTTTCCTCAACCGAATGTTCATCACAGGAGTTGTATCACTCGCTTCATTGATTTTCACTTATATTTTATTGAGGAAAGAGAAAGAAAAAACTGATATTTTCGGTTTTGAATTCCATCCTTCTTCTTACAGGAATATCATTTTAGGCGTCGGTATTTTGGTCGGCTATTTTACCGGAATGCTGGAAATCAGTTATCAATCTAACGAATACATCAGCAATTATTATTCGGCGTTGTCGTATTCGGTTTTGTATCATTTCCTGTTCAGTGTTGGATTGATTTATTTTGTTTTGAAACTAAAAGACAAAGGCTGGAACAGTTTCACGATTGTTTTGGCTTCCGTTAACATCATCATTTACATTGCCTATTTTTACAAGCTGACTTACAATGAAATGACGGAAAATTTTGTTCTCAATCTATCTTCCAAATCAGCCTATTTCATTCATTATATTTTATTGATTTGCCTGGCTTATTTCGGATTTGTTTTGATTAAATTCAGAAATGAAAGTTTTTTCTCCAAACTTTTGAATCATAAATCGGCATTATGGATTTTCGCATTTTGCATCGTCTATGTTTTGAGTAATGAAGTGATGATTCACGGATTGATGTTTACCAAAGACATTATTTCACCTACAGAATTAGCGAAATATCCTTTCAATAAAACGGGTTACAGCTATGAAAAAGAAATGTTCATCGATGACAAATTCGAAGCGATAAAACTTCAAATCATCAAAATCGGTTATCCGATTCTTTGGGGCGTTTTATCTTTTGTTTTTCTGATTATCGGTATCAAAAAACAAAACCAGCCATTGCGTATTATCGCTTTAGCTTTACTCGGAATCACGATTATAAAACTGTTTATTTACGATATCAAAAACGTTTCGGAAACAGGGAAAATCATCGCCTTTATTTTACTCGGCGTCTTGATTTTGATAATTTCATTTGTTTATCAAAAGATTAAAAGATTGGTCGTAGATGAAACCAAAATCCCTTCGGATAAAATTGAAAACTTGAAAGACCAAACAGAAACTAAAAACCCAAACGATGAAGAAATTAATTAGTCTAATATCAATTCTGATAGCGAGTTTTTCCTTAGCTCAAAGCTATCAGGGAAAAATAAATAAAGTCTCAGAAAACGGACTGCATCAGATTTTGCTAACTCCGGAAGTTCGATCTGCGTCTCAGAATAATATTGATTTTTTAAGAATTTTTGATTCTAAAAATAATGAAGTTCCTTATGTCTTTTATGAAGGGAAATCCAGCAATTCCAGTTCAAAGGATTTTACCATCATTTCAAAAACTGCTATTCCGAATGTAGCGACTTCCATCATCATCTCCAATGAAAATGCATTGAATATCGATCATCTGACCTTGAAAATCGCCAATACGGATGTCGAAAAAAAGTACAATATCAGCGGCAGCAACGACCAGAAAGAATGGTTTGGTTTGGTCGGTAATCAAAAAGTAATCGGACTGAATGACGCTGGGGAAAACTTTGTGGAACGTGATTTTGCTTTTCCTTTGAACAATTACAAGTTTCTGAAAATTGATTTCATCGATAAAAACTCTTTGCCTATCAATATTCTGGATGCGAGTTTGGAAGAAAATCATTCTGTCCATCAATCGAAAATTGAATTACAAAACTTCACTCAAAAATTTGAAACAAATAAGAAATTAAAACAAACCAAAATCACGATTACGTTTGCAAATCCACAAGTCATTGACGGCATCGGTTTCGAGATTTCTTCACCGAGTTATTTTCTGCGTGATGCGATGATTTTGATTAATAAATCTAGAGTTTATAAAAAATCAACTGAAAATTATATCGAAAATATTTCTGCTTTTCAACTCAATTCAAAAAGTGAAAATAGATTTGATGTACAAAGTTTTTTTGCCAAAGAATTCACGATAGAAATTGACAATAAGGATAATCCAGCTTTGGAAATCAACAAAATCAATCTTTTTCAATCGCCTGTCAGCATTCTAACCGATTTGAAATCGAATGAAAATTATACTTTAAAAATTGACTCCACTTGGTCTGCGCCACAATACGATTTAATCAACTCCGGAATTGATGTTAATCAGAATTATCCCGTTGCAACCATTTCGAACTTAGAAAAAATAGAACAATCAAAATCTAAAGAAGAAGAAAAAACATTTTGGCAAACGCCTTTGTTTATGTGGATTTGTATTGTTTTAGCTGTAACGATTATTGGTTATTTTGCGGTTGGATTGATTAAGGATATGAATAAGGAGAATCAGTAAATTTACATCAAGAAAAATAATAAAACCATTCTGATTTTGGAAAGGTTTTATTTTATCTAACATTGGCTTACAGAGTTTTATCAATCTTGACATATTTTCAACTGTCCGGATTGGCTTTTATATGAATTAAAGTTTGTTGTATGTTTTTATTTAATTATTTTTAAGGATAATTAGATTGGATTCACGCAATGCGTGGAGATAGATGTTAGTGGAAAGCATAACAAGATATATTCTATGCAAAATCAGAATATTAACAGAGTAAAGAAAACTTTACTAACCAGCACCGACAGAACAAAAAGGACATATGCATTGTGGATTTTGTTAACATATCATACAAAATCCTTGACATCGTCTGAACTTTTTTCATTGATTTCAATAATGTTTGAGGTTGGTTTTTCAAATCCTAAATATCCTGGAATAAGATACAAACTTGAAAATGAAATTAAAGCAAGACAAGATCAAGATACAATTTTTAGACTCCTCGAATTGTTAAACAGTGATAATTCGCTTATTCGTGAATTCTCTGCAATGCTGTTAAATGATTTTTGTAGTACTATGATTATTGAACCTGTATTAATATATTTACAAAATACAAATGATCATATTTTAGTGAAAAGATCTGCTATTTGTGCTTTGCAGAAATATAATGATGTGAGAATAAAAGAATATTTAATAAATGAATATGAATCAAATCAAGAAAACCAAGATAACTTCTATCGAAGTAACTACTTAGAGACAATTGAAAGGATTTTAAAAAGTATGAATTAAAAAAACCTTTCCGATTTGGAAAGGTTTTCATTTATCTAATACTGAAACTTCCTGAAAGCTTCCAGGGTTTTATCAATCTCTGCATCGCCAATTGCGGATGAAATAAACCAGGTCTCATAACCACTTGGCGGCAGATAAATCCCCTGTTCTAGAACTTGATGAAACAGATTATTAAATAGCCCGATGTTGGAATTATTCACTTCATTGAAATTGCTCACAGAAGAAACGCCAAAGAAAATCGACATCATACTTCCTTTTCTGTTGATTCTGTGTCGGATTCCTTTTTCATTCAATATTTTTCCGATTTCGAAGTCTAAAGTTTCGGTAGTTTTATCTAATTTTTTATAGAAATCTGCATCTTCTTTTATCAATTGTAAAGTTTTGAGTCCGGCTCTCATTGCCAAAGGATTTCCACTCAAGGTTCCCGCTTGATAAACGCGTCCTCTTGGCGAAAGCCAGTTCATAATTTCGTTTCTTCCGGCAAAAGCACCAACCGGCAAACCGCCACCAATCACTTTTCCGTAAGTTACCAAATCTGCCTTCACGCCCAAAGCTTCCTGCGCTCCACCAAAAGCCAAACGGAATCCCGTCATTACCTCATCAAAAATCAATAATGCACCATTCTCATCACAGATTCTTCTAAGATTTTGAAGGAACTGATTTTCCGGTAGAATACAACCCATATTTCCGGCAATCGGTTCTACGATAATCGCCGCAATCTGTTCAGGATTATTTCTGAAAAGATCTTCAACCTGTTCGATATTATTGTATTCGGCAAGTAATGTATCTTTTGCAGTGCCTTGAGTAACGCCCGGAGAATTCGGACTTCCAAAAGTCGCCATTCCACTTCCAGCCTGAATCAGAAATGAATCCGAATGACCGTGATAACAACCTTCGAACTTAATAATCTTTTCTCTTTCAGTATAACCTCTCGCCAAACGAATGGCACTCATACAAGCTTCGGTTCCGGAAGAAACCATTCTGATTTGGTCAACATTCGGCACATTTTCTACAATGAATTTTGCAATCTCAGTTTCCAATTCCGTCGGTGCACCAAAAGAAAATCCTTTTTCAGCCTGTAGTTTCAGAGCTTCCAAAACTTCAGGATGTGTGTGACCAAGAATTGCTGGTCCCCAAGAATTGATATAATCGATGTAAGTTCTGTCATCTTCATCTGTAAGGTAAGCGCCTTTTGCAGATTTCATAAAAATAGGAACACCTCCCACAGATTTGAAGGCACGAACCGGTGAATTAACACCGCCCGGAATATATTTGTACGCTTCTTCAAAAAGCGCTGAACTTCTTTGGTATAACATTTTAGTTGATTGTTATTGGTTGATAATAGTTAACCTAAATTCTAACTTTTAGTTGATGTAAAAGGTATAAGACTGAATCAAATTTAAAAATATCTCGCAGATTTTCTAGATTTAGCAAATTCAAAATCGCCTAATTAGTATTAGCTGTGAGAAATTTATTTTGATTAATGATTTCTAAGCTCTCGGTTTTTTACTTTGCAGATAAATCGTTTGTCCTGCCCTCGGTTCTTCGCCTGCTTCCATTCTGTTTTTAGAATACAATTTCTTCAATTTGATTCCGAATTTCTGAGAAATATCGTGCATTGTTTCACCAATTCCAGCTTTGTAAGTTTCTTTGTTTCCTGATGAATTTTTACCTTCTAAGAAAATGATATCATTCTTTGCCAGTCTGGAGTCTTCCAGTTCATTGTATTTCATCAGACGTTTTTCACTGATGCCGAATTTCTTGGCAATATCAGATATATTTGCATCCACAGGCATTACAAAGAATTTCAAATCGCCATTAGGATGATTTTTCACCAAGATATTCTTGAGAAGACTGGCTCTTGTTTTTGCATCTACGATATCCGAAACTTCCGCTTGCTTTTTAGCATAAGAACCTTGTGTGTAATCTACTTTTATGGTTGGTGGAGCAACTTTATCATTTTGCTTTTCTTGACTTAGTTGCGCCATAAAAACCGCATCACTATTCAAACTTGGATACAATTTCAGAATCGCATAATAAACTTCGTCTTTAGAAGTATTATCAAATTCATACAATTTGTATCGCTCGATTTTATCAATCAGGATGTATGCATATCTCGGATTGGTCGCATAGCCTGCTTTTTTAAGACCGTGAGCCCAAGCTTTATAATCTTTTGGATTAAGGTCAAACAATTTAGTGTAATATTTTCTCGTCGCCAGAAAAATCGAATGATCTTCATAAGACTGTTTTGGATCTTCATAAACACGGAAACACTCATTTGGAGCATCGTCTGTATGTTTCATTGTTTTTCCCGTCCATTCTTCTTTACACTTGATCCCGAAATGGTTCTTCCCTTCCAGCGCCAGTCGGCTTTGTCCGCCACCTGTTTCCAAAAGTCCCTGAGCCAGTGTGATGCTCGCAGGGATTTTATATTTTTCCATTTCTTCCACCGCGTATGGTGCGAATTTCTGGATATATTGGTCTTCCGTTTTCCAGGTTTGTGCTTTTGCAAATCCTAAAACACAAACAAAACCAATCGCCAATAACTTTTTCATTTTCAATATTTTAAAATATTTATTCTTTATTTTTCAGGAGCTAATCCCGCTATCCGCTATATCTTTTTTGCCATTGCAAACGAAGTGAAGCAATCCTTAGAATTTTTCACCGCAATGACAAAAAAGGATGCCGCTACTATCGGGGCTATGGGTTTCTAATTCTTTTCAACTTTTGTCATCAAAACAAAATTTGAAAACTTAATCAACCCTTTCAAAGTTTCAAACTTTGAAGGGGTTTTATTCCGCAATCAGTTCCCTTCCTTTACTTTTCAAAAACTGATTTGCTCCTTTGATTCCCTGTAATCCACCAGTATGAAACGCCAGAATCTTTGAACCTTTCGGAAAGAAACTTTTCCCTGCCAAATCAAAAATCTTCTGCATCATCTTTCCTGTATAGATTGGGTCAAGCGGAATCTGGTATTCGTTATAAAACCAATTTATAAAACGAATATTCTCATCAGTTATTTTTCCGTAACGGTTTTCATCCGCATCAATCAATTCAAAATTGTCTCTACCACTCCATTGCTTCACTAAGTTTTCCAGCGAATCATCCTTTACAACTTTGATTCCAACCACTTTCTGATTCTCATCTGCAAACTTCGAAATCCCAGCAATTGTTCCTCCAGTTCCAACTGCCGTGCAAAGATAATCAAAATCTTTGGTGTCATTTCCCAACATATATTGGACACCTTCAACAGCGATTTTATTACTTCCACCTTCCGGAATAATTAATGAATTAGGGTAATTCTCTGAAAATTTTTGAGTTAGTTTTTCTTTGTTTTGATAATCTTCTCTTGATACAAAGAAGAATTTCATTGCATTTTTAGAAGCTTGGGAAAGTGTTGGATTGTCTTGCCAATTATTTTCTAATTCATTTCCTCTAATGATTCCAATTGTGGGAATATCAAATTGTTTTCCAAATGCAGAAACTGATGCAATATGATTGGAAAAAGCACCGCCAAAAGTAATAAGTAAAGGATTCTTAGGTTTTGATTCCAGATATTGATTGACATTGAAGAAGAGTTTCCAGAATTTGTTTCCGGAAATTTTCGGATGAATCAAGTCTTCTCTTTTGATAAAAATCCGGACATCAAAATCAGTTTTGATTTCGACAATTGAGATTTTATGTTCCGGAATTTGAAGCATTGTCAAAAATAGATATTTCTAATGAAAGCTTATATGACAAAACTTATTTTGTGCAATTTATAATGTTAACTGTCATTTTTTGACTTAAGTCAAACTTTTGTAATAAAAATCATCGCAGTTTTGCACTGTTAATTTTAAACTTTAAAACAATGAAGCAAAAACACTTTAAGTATATCAACACATTATTTGTGGTGATTCCAATGACATTGATTATGGCTTTTGTAGGGCTGATGCGTAATTATGGATTTGGGCAAGATTGGTTTTTAAAATTTCTAAAAGCGTGGAGCGTTATGTTACCGGTTGCATATTTTGCGGCATTTATCATCATTCCAAATGCTCGGAAATTAGCAGAGAAAATCACTACAAAATAGTAAATTTATACTCTTAAAAACTCTGAATGTACGAACAACTTACAGGTTACATCAATAACAAAATTAAAGTCAGTGAAGATGAATTAAAGATAATTCTTTCTTTTTTCAAGCCATTGAAACTGAAGAAAAATGAATTTTTAGTATCTCAGAGACAAACCAGCCAACGGACATTTTTCGTTGGCAAAGGTTGTTTGAGAATATTCTTTATCAATGAGGAAGGACAGGAAGCCACACGTTATTTTGCATTTGAAAATCTATTTGCTACAGCATTAGTGAGTTTCATCACCGGCGAAACATCAGACGAATTCATCCAAGCAGTTGAAGCTTCTGAAATTTTGTACATCACTCACGATGACTTTTATCTTCTTTTGGAAAAAGTCCCACAATGGGAAAAATTTTATCGCTATTACTTGGAAAATGCCTATGTGAACAATACTAAACGACTGATGTCATTCCTAACAAAGGACGCAGCAGAAAAGTACCGCGAACTCCTATCGGAAAGTCCATTCATAGTGAAGCGCCTGCCCAATAAAATGGTCGCTTCTTATCTCAATATTTCACAAGAAACACTAAGCCGCGTAAAATCTAGAATATGATTTTATATTAAATAAAAAATCCACCAAAATGGTGGATTAACTATTTATATATCGTGAAAATTATTTTGTTCTCTCAATGATTCTTTTCACCGCTTTTACAACAGCTTCTGCATCGATTTGATATTTTTTCATCAATTCTGCAGGTGTTCCGGATTCCCCGAAAGTATCGTGTACCGCTACAAATTCCTGAGGCGTTGGTCTTCTTCTTGCAAGCATTCCCGCAACAGATTCGCCTAATCCACCAAGATAATTATGTTCTTCAGCAGAAACTATTTTACCTGTTTTCTCTACAGACTTCAAGATGATTTCTTCATCCAAAGGTTTGATGGTGTGGATATTGATGATCTCTACGGAAATACCTTCTTTTTCCAACTCATCTGCAGCTAACAAAGATTCCCAAACCAAATGTCCGGTTGCAACAATCGTTACATCTGTTCCTTCCTGTAAAAGAATTCCTTTTCCAATCTCGAAAGGCATATCCTCCGGAATAAAAACAGGAACTACAGGACGTCCGAATCTCAAATAAACAGGACCTTCGTGTGCAGCAGCAGCCAAAGTTGCCGCTTTTGTCTGGTTATAATCACAAGGATTGATTACCGTCATTCCCGGTAACATTTTCATCATCCCGATGTCTTCCAAAACCTGATGTGTTGCGCCATCTTCACCCAAAGTAACTCCAGCATGAGAAGCTGCAATTTTTACATTCTTGTTAGAATAAGCAATCGATTGACGAATCTGGTCGTAAACTCGAGAAGTTGCAAAGTTGGCGAAAGTCCCGGCAAAAGGAATTTTCCCATTGATTGTAAGACCGGCAGCCAAGCCCATCATATTAGCCTCAGCAATACCTGTCTGGAAAAATCTTTCCGGTGCTTTCTCTATGAATTTCTCCATTTTAAGCGATCCAATTAGGTCAGCGCAAAGTGCCACAACATTTGGATTAGTATCAGCTAACTCTGCCAATCCTGCTCCAAAACCGGAACGTGTATCTTTTTTTTCTGTATATGTATATTTCATTTTATTATAATTGATGGATGAATATTATAATTGATAAATAATAGCTGATAAATGATTTTTACTATATTTTATTTTACTTGAAAAAGAATCATTCATCATTAATAATTTATCATTGATAATTAATAATCTGCTGGTGCTTCTAAGTATAATTGTTTGAAAGCTGTTGCCAACTGCTCATCATTAGGCGCTTTTCCGTGCCAAGCGTGACTTCCCACCATAAAATCTACTCCACTTCCCATCTCTGTATGAAGAAGAATCGCAACAGGTTTTCCGTTTCCAGTTTCTGCTTTTGCTCTGTTTAAGATTCCGATAACTGCTTCCAAATCGTTCCCGTTTTTCTCTTCAAGAACCAACCACCCGAAAGCTTCTAATTTTCCTCTCAAATCTCCCAAAGACAATACATCATCTGTATCTCCATCAATCTGTCTTCCGTTATAATCTATGGTTGCGATGATGTTATCCACTTTCTTGGCAGATGCATACATCAATGCTTCCCAGTTTTGACCTTCCTGTAACTCACCATCACCGTGAAGTGTGTAAACCAAAGAATTATCTCCGTCTAATTTTTTACCCTGAGCAGCTCCTAGAGCAACTGACAAACCTTGACCTAACGAACCTGAAGCCACTCTGATTCCCGGTAAACCTTCGTGTGTCGTTGGGTGACCTTGCAATCTTGAGTTTAATTTTCTAAACGTTGCCAATTCTGCAACTGGAAAAAAACCAAATCTCGCCAGTGTACTATAAAACACCGGAGAAATATGTCCGTTGGAAAGGAAAAATAAATCTTCATTCTTACCCTCCATAGTAAAAGGTAATTTGTAGTTCATAACTTCCCCGTAAAGTGCTACGAAATATTCTGTACAACCAAGAGATCCTCCCGGGTGACCACTGTTTACAGCGTGAACCATTCTCAGAATATCTCTTCTGATCTGCGTTGAAAGGCTTTTCAGCTCTTCTATTGATTTGCTCATTATATTGGATTTGCTTTCTTGCGAAATTACGTTTTTTTGATGACCTCAAAAAATCTGCGGTTATAAAAATTCCATAAAAAAACCACTCAGATTTGAGTGGTTTTGAATTATTTATTTTAAATAAAATTATTTTCCAAACTTGTAAGTTAAACCAAATTGGAAAACTCCGTTTCTAATTGCATCAGAATTTTCTATATCAAGTTTAGTTAAATCAGTAACACCAGCAACATATCGAATATTTGCTCCGAAGTTTGATGTGAAGTTATACCCTGCCCCTAAACCAATTCCCAGATCGAAACTTTTTACAAAATCTTTTATATCGTCAGACTCTCCATCCCATTTATCTTTTGCACTGATCAAAAAGCTAAATTCTGGGCCAGCTTCTAAATAAAACTGAGGTGTTGCGTTATATTGGAACATAACTGGAACAGAAATATAATCCAAATTCATTTTTGCATCTCCCGCGTCTTCATATTTTGCTCCTTTAGCATTATAAAGAACTTCTGGCTGAAGACTGAAAATCTCTGCAATTGGAACATTGACAAAAGCTCCAGCATAAAATCCAAACTTAGCTTTACTTTCATCTGCAGAAACGCTAGAAACATTGGCACCAGCCTTTAAACCAAAAGTTTGTGCATTGGACAATCCAAAGATTGCAATTGCGGCTGTAAAAATTAATTTTTTCATAGTTGTAATTTTAAAAATGTTATTAATTGTTAATTTAACTTAAAACATTGCTAAATTAATATTTTTTTCCAAACTTCAAAATAAATTATAAAAAATCTACAATTAATGCAACTCAGCACTTTTTTAAGATTCAAACAAATAAAAAACTCCAGTCTTTTTAGACTGGAGTTTTAAATGTTTTTTGAAATTCTTATTTCAGATTAAAATTAAATCCTACTATAACTGCACCAACAGTTTCTTTTCCTGCGATTGGACGGTTATCATAATACCCTCTGTCATATTTACTTGAAACACTTTGATAACCAACATACAATTCTCCAACTGGCAAATTATACATAAACTTTGGGACCGCATATAAACCGCCATTTACATTATCTGCGGTTGAAATTGCATAACCAAGATCCAATCCTACCGCTATTGGAGCACCAGAGAATGAATACTTACCTGTAACTGCTACCGGAATAAACCCGAAATCATCGCCCTTGTAAGTTCCACCACCGTATTTATAACTTTTAGCGATGTAGTGTGAATATCCTGTCGCAACACCTAGATCAAAGCCTTTTGTAATGTTCCATCTGTATGCAGCATCTAAACCTAAAGTAAAATCAGAGTTACCTGTAGTTGGCGCTCCAATATGAGCACCTAATTTAAATCCTTCTTGAGCTTGCGATAAACCAAATACAGCAATCGCCGCAGCTAAAAATAACTTTTTCATAGTTTTAAAAATTTAATTTCCAAGGAACTATAACCAAGTTTTATACCAAAGATCAATTTTTACTTTCTTTCTACATTATTATAGGCCATAATAATCTTCTTCACAACAGGATGTCTTACCACATCTTCCTCTGTAAGATGCACGAAACCAATCTCTTCTACATCTTTTAAAATAGTCATAGATTCTTTAAGTCCAGACTGCTGATTTTTTGGTAAATCAATTTGGCTTGGATCACCTGTGATAATGAATTTGGCATTCATTCCCATTCTGGTTAAGAACATTTTCATTTGAGAATGCGTGGTGTTCTGAGCTTCATCCAAAATCACAAAAGCCTCATCCAGAGTTCTACCTCTCATAAAAGCCAAAGGTGCTACTTCTATAATTCTTTTCTCCATAAAACCTTCCAGCTTCTCATGCGGAATCATATCACGAAGCGCATCATACAACGGCTGCATATATGGATCTAATTTTTCTTTTAGATCACCAGGCAGGAAACCAAGACTTTCGCCAGCTTCCACAGCAGGTCTTGTGAGGATGATTCTTTTAACTTCTTTATCACGAAGTGCTTTTACAGCCAAAGCAACACTTGTATAGGTTTTTCCGGTTCCGGCAGGACCAATGGCAAAAACCATATCTTTTTTCTCAGATGCTTTTACCAACTTTTTCAGATTGGTAGTCTTCGCTTTGATAGCTTTTCCATTGACACCTTTTACGATAATATCCTGATCAAAAACCAATTGTTTTTCAGAATCGTCCTTTAATTTCAAAAGAGATTCCAATTGTTTGATTTCGATAGAATTGTGCTTGGTAATATAAGCAGAAATATCATCGAGTTTTTGCTTCAAAACATCCAGAGTTTCTCTGTTTCCCATTGCAAAGATAAAATTATCACGACCCGTGATTTTAAGCGTTGGAAAACTGGATTTTATAAGATTGAAATTTTGATTCTGAACACCATAAAAGGTTTTGGTGTTGATATCTTGTAGTTCATAATTGATTTCGAACATAAATAATATTAGTGGTTAGTCTAACAAATATATGAATAGATTTGACATCTTATGCGCCTTTAAAAATTGAATTATATTAAATTTGCAACAAATCTTATCAAATGTCAGTCATTACGCTTACTTCAGATTACGGACTTGTAGACCATCGGGTTGCAAGTATCAAGGGAAAAATACTCAGCTGGAGCGAGGATGTAAAAGTGGTTGATATCACACATAACATAACGGCTTACAATCTTTTACAAACCGCTTACATTGTAAGAAACGCCTATAAATTTTTCCCGGAAGGAAGTATTCATATCATTTCTGTAGACAGCTTTCATCATAAATCGAGGAAGAATATTATTACTAAAATCGATGGTCATTATTTCATTTGCGCTGATAATGGAATCATTAACCTCATGTTCTTTGATATCAAACCAGAAGCTATTTATGAAATCACTCTGAATAACCGATTTGATGACAAAGTTTCTTTTCCATCGACAGATATTTTTGTTCCTGCCGCCATGCACCTTTACAAAGGTGGTTTACCAGAAGTGATTGGAAGAAAAATCAAAACTATAAAAGACATTTCTTTTCCAAAAGCCATTTATAACGAAACTGAAAAAATGATTGTTGGTGAAGTGATGTATATTGATAATTTCGGAAATGTAGTTTCCAATATCAGCCGAAAATTTTTCGAAAAGCACGCCTCTATCAATAACGATTTCACGGTTAAATTCCGAAATATTGTTTTGTCAAAAATCATGGAACAATACACAGATGTTGTAACCGATTGGAGCAGAGAACAGGAATTTCACGGAAAATCTTCTGTCATTTTTAACGATGCAGACTTGTTAGAAATTACCATTTACAAAGGCAGCGTTCTGAATGGTGCTTCTACTCTTTTCGGGATGAATGCAGGCGAGAAAATCTACATAGAATTCACATAAAAAAACCGACAAATATTTGCCGGTTTTTTATTTTGATTTAAGAATATTATTCTTTGATTAATTTCTTACTAACAGTTTCTTTAGAAGACTTTATCGTTACAATATATGTTCCTGTCTTTAATTTTGAAACATCGAAGCTGTTTTTTGATACAGAATCTGAATTAAACTCTCTAACCAATTTACCCGATTGATCAAAAACTTTCACGTTCTCGATTTTTTGTTGTCCATCAATTTTGAATTGATTTTTAACCGGATTTGGAGATATCGAAATTGATTTTTGAGAATTGAATTCATTAGTTCCTAAAACTGAACAATTCAATAATGCTTTAAAACCAGCCTCATTAACCATAGTATCAGATCTGAAAACTAATGTAATTGCCCCAGTTGCGTGGGTAGACTCGAAAGGTCCTCTTATCGTTGTACCAGTCATATTACTAGCCCCTGTGAAAACAGGAGAAGTTGTAGAAGGACCATTTCTAACCGTCAAGAAGTCATAACCTTGTTCTAAATTAAACTCCTGGAAAGTGATTTTTAACTTTTCATTGTCATTTTCAGGATAGAATGTTTTACTCCATGTTTCACTATCAGAATAATTACCATCCGGACCACCAGTATCAGTTATTATTTTTCCACACCAGTCATCGTCTGTCAAAATAATCTGAGATCTTTGATATGCAGGGGAGCAATCTGTTCCGATTTCTATTTTATAAAAAGTACCTTGTGCAAGACCACTTAATGTAAAACTTTTTTCTGTAGTAGTACCAGATTGAGCCACTGTCCCATCCATTAAACTCACTCGGTATTTCCATTCAGCAGAAGTGGCATCAGTAATAACAACTGAAGCTGTAGTCTTGGCAACAGTAGGAATAGATAATCCAGTAACTGTGGTTGCACAAGCCGTCACACAATTTCCACTCAAACAAGCCTTGGAATCAACTGTTTGTCTGATTAAAGCGCCTGGCTGTTCGCCAAAACCTTTTGTAAAATTGATACCAGTTGAAACCAAATGGCAATAACTCATAATGGTACCTCCATCTGTAGGAATAGGTCCAATAGGACAATCACCTTCTGCAAGATCAGGTCTGTAAGTTGGCGCACATCCATCGATAGCTGTTCCGTCTCCATTCCAAGAACAAGCGTGTGTGTGGGGAGAACCTAAAGCATGGCCCATCTCGTGTGTCATTGCCATAACGGTCCAAGAATAAGTTGGGATATTGCTATAAGTCATATTAATACCTGAGTATGCATAACGATTGGTTGTACACAAAGAGTTAAGATAAGCTACACTGGTTGTAGAAGGATAATTTACAAGATGCGCCAGATCTCCTTCAAATGTAGTTCTATTGGATCTAAATGCAGCTAAGTTTGCACTATAAGAACCCGTATAAGGATCTGCTGTCTCCCAAACATAAACAGTTTTTAGAGACATTTTAACACCATCATTAACATATAACGTATTGATATTATTATGAACAGCGGATATCCAATTGATTGTGTTAGTTACATCACTTCCGTTTTGTTGAAAAGGCTTATAACAAATCTCGTAATAAACTCTTACACAAGCATCTGTCATTTGTGGAGCTTTAGAAGTTTTGGGATCAAATCTTACTTTTTGAGATTCATTCTCCATTAATTCATCGGTAGAACAGATGAATGGATTTGTTCCAGTTAATTTCTGATCATTATAAACAACAAAATCTTCGGAGTTCAGAGCTTTTCCTAAAGTCACATTTCCAATATTATTTGCAGAAGCGATACCTACTACGTCATTATCAAAAAAGCTAAATGCAACAACGGATGTATTATCTCCCTTGATAATTCCTCTATAAAAAACTCCTTTCTTATAATTGGTAATTTGTCTTTTGTTGGTTTCTGCTTTGAACTCTGGAGAATAAAGATCAACTCTTACCATTTCCACTGTAAGTTGTCTATTCTCAAAAGGAAAATCCATTTCCAATGCTACTGGCTTTTCGCTTACTAAATTTGATAATTGCTTCTTATCCAATTTCAGAACCTGAGCATCTCTCGCAGCTTGTTGGTAAACCATTTGTTTACCACTTGTATTATCCAAAGTAAATGGATTAACTTTCTTAAATACTACTTTCTTGTTTTGAAAATCCTTTACTTCTTTCGCAATAGGCCTTAAACTTGCCTGCGCAGAAAAAAGAACAAGAACAAAAACCGTTAAAAACAGCTGTAAAATTCTTTTCATATAAACTTCTTTTTAAATTTTCACAAAAAAAGCAATAAAAATCCAAATACGCTAAGAATTCAGCATTTTTAACATTCTAAATTAGAATTGATAAATACCTTTTAATTTTAGACATTAGATTATCTTTGCAAAAAATCCGTAGATGCTTTACACGATTATCAAGGCAATTCATATTATTTTTATGGTAAGTTACTTTGCCGGGATTTTCTATCTCGTGAGATTGTTTGTTTATTATAAGGACACTGATGAATTCGATGAAGTGAAACAGCAGATTCTCAGAAATCAATATACCTTTATGGCAGTCAGACTTTGGAATATCATTACTGTTCCGGCAGGGATTCTGATGTTATTAAGCGGATTGACGATGATTTATCTGAATTTTGGATTAATGAAAACACCTTGGTTTCATCTGAAACTGACATTTCTCGTAGGGCTTGGGATTTATCATTTCTGGTGCTGGAAACGCGTTAAAGAGCTGAAAAATCTCAACGGAAACACACTTTCTATTCCGAATATCAAGCTTCGACAATTCAATGAGATTGCAACCTTTATTTTATTCGCAGTTGTTTTTACAGTAATTCTCAAATATTCCGTTATACAATATTGGTGGCAGTTATTACTTGGATTTTTCGGAATCATTGTTCTGATAACGTCAATTGTAAAAATTGTCAACAGAAACAAGAAAAAATAAAACTATCAACTACAAACCATCAACTGACAACTAAATTATGATAGCAATATTCAAAAAAGAACTTTGGAATTTTTTCGGAAACTGGAGCGCGTGGATTATTATCGCAGCTTTCAGTATTATTTCCGCCTTATTCCTGTTCTTCTTCGAGAACAATTTCAATATTTTCGAGATTGGAAGCGCTACTTTACAAAGTTTCTTTGTGCTTTCGCCCTGGCTTTTTATGTTTATCATTCCGGCCATCAGTATGAGAACTTTAGCCGAGGAAGAACAATCCGGAACCTTGTTTTGGCTGTTTTCTCAACCGGTGAAAATTACCGAAATCGTTGGCGGGAAATTCCTTTCCGTTTGGCTCGTTGGTGTTTTATGCCTGTTGCCATCATTGGTTTATTATTATACTATTTACGTTTTGGGTGTTCCGGAAGGTAATATCGACGGAAGTATGACTTTTGGAAGTTACATCGGTTTGATTATTCTGATTGCTGCTTTTTCCGCAGTCGGGATTTTGGCTTCATCGTTGTCTTCCAATCAAATTATGGCTTACCTGCTGGGCGTTTTCCTTTGTTTCATTCTTTATTTCGGGATTGAGCAATTGGCTAGTTACAAATTAATGGGCGGTGCAGATTATATTTTGCAGAATATTGGATTTTATCAACATTTTCTTGCCTTCACAAGAGGTCAGGTAGATACAAGAGATGTTTGTTATTTTCTTTTCGTGATATTTTTGGGATTGGGATTAGCAAGCTGGTTTGTTTGGAAAAAGAAGTAGGATTTTAAACCTCAAGGTTTTAGGTTTAAAAAACTTATTTAAAGTGTATCGCAAAGTCGCAAAAAATAAATTAAAGCTTAAATCGTATTGAAATCGCAAAATTTTCCATTATTGAAAAAATTAGCGCCTTAAAGACACAATAATTTATAAAATTCATTATCATAAAGATGAATAAAAAAAATAAAATTACTTTGATTATCATAACTGTTCTCCTGATTATCGGGATGAGCGGACTTGTCTATAAACGTTTTGATTTGACGGCGGAAAAACGTTACACACTTTCTGATTCCACAATCAAGGTTTTGGAAAATGTGAAGAAACCGATGACGATTGAGGTTTATCTTGAAGGCGATTTTCCTGCTTCTTTCAAACAACTTTCGAATGAAACCAAATTTATGCTGGATGAATTCCGAAAAATCAATCCAAAAATCGATTACAAATTCCGTGACCCGATTGCTGAGAAAATCCCGCAGGATACATTGAAAGGAATGGGAATGCAGCCTTCGATACTTCCGGATATGAAAGACGGAAAAATATCGGAAATCGTGATGTTTCCTTACGCCGCCATCAAATATAATGGTTACGGAACTTCTGTTCCATTGATTGTCCAACAATCCGGAATTGATGCTGCAACACAACTCAGCAAATCGATTGAAAATCTTGAATATAACTTCGCTTCCACTATCAAAGGAATGACGGAAGAAACAGCGAAGAATATTGGTTTCTTGGTGAACCAGCAGGAATTGAGTCCGGATGAATTCCGTGGATTTTTGGATTTGGCAATGGAGAATTATAATATTGGTCCCATCATTCCGGAAAACAAAACCGAATTGTCTTTAGCAGATGTCCCGAAACTAAAACAAATGGACGCTCTGGTTATTGCAAAACCAAGAAAAGCTTTTACTGATAATGAAAAAGTGATTCTCGACCAATACATTATGAATGGCGGAAAAACATTGTGGATGCTAGACGCTGTGAATGCCGAAATGGACACACTTTTCCAAGCCAAGAAAATAATGGCTTACCCGATTGATCTTAATCTGACAGATTTTATGTTCAATTATGGACTGAGAATCAATCCGGCTTTGACCAAGGATATGAAAAAATCAGCGTTGGTAAGAATTGTTTCGGGTGAAGTTGCCGGTAATCCACAGTATAGCAGTTTCCTTTGGCCTTATTTCCCTTTAGGAATCGCTGAAACTAAAAATCCGATTACGAAGAACATCAATCCTGTAAAATTCGAATTCCCGACTTCGATTGATACGCTGGGAAGGTCCAACATCAAAACCAAAGTTCTTTTCGAATCTAGTGAAAGAACTACCAGCAAAACTGTTCCGAATTATGTTGCCCTTTCGGAAATCGTAAGAACAGATAGCATCGGCGAAATGGAACGTCCTACGCCACCTAAAATCTTTGCAGTGGCCTTGGAAGGGAAATTCAAATCTGCTTATGCGACAAGAAGCGAGAAAAATAATTATCCGGGATTCAAAGCCCAAAGTCCTGAGAATAAAATGCTCGTAATTGCCGATGGTGATATTGCCAGAAATCAAATCTGGAAAGGACAACCACTTCCTTTGGGAGAAGATTTGCTGACCAAAGAACATTACGGCAACGCACAATTTTTGAGAAATGCTTTGGATTACCTGTTAGACGACAGCAATATAATGGAACTAAGAGACAGAACAATTGAAGTGAGATTGCTCGACAGACAAAGAATTGATGCTGAAAAATCCGACTGGCAATGGTTCAATCTTCTTTTGCCTTTGGGAATTTTGGGAGCTTTGGGAACAGGATTCTATTTTCTGAGAAAGAAGATGTTCTCGTAATTAAATCTTTTTGAACACAAAGTCCACTAAGATTTTTAATAAAAATAAATATAGGTTCACAAAGACGCTTCGCTCATAAAAGATTCTTTGCTAAGTGCTAACGGCTTTGCGAACTTAAAATAATCACAATAATTGTTATAAAACTTTGCGCGCTTTGCGTTCAATCGACTTAATATGAAAAACCTTTTACTCGCTTTAATTTCAGGCGTTTTGCTCGCCATTTGCTGGCCGACTTACGGGATTCCGTTTTTTATATTTTTTGCCTGGGTTCCGCTACTAATGATGGAACATAACATTACGAAGTTCAGTAATATCAAGAAGAAAAGCTTGGCGGTTTTTGGTTTTTCCTATCTTACTTTTTTGATTTGGAATTGGGTTACAACGGGTTGGCTTTACAACTCGCAATTACCTGACGGAAGCAAATCTCTGTTGGCAGTTCTATTTCCGGTTTTGACCAATTCATTTTTTATGGCATTGGTTTTCTTGGCCTACCATTTTTACAAGAAAAGTCAGGGAACTTATTTTGGGTTGGTATTTTTTGTAGCAATTTGGATGTGTTTTGAAAAACTTCATCTCATTTGGGAATTTACCTGGCCTTGGTTGAATCTCGGAAATGTTTTCGCAGAATATCATCAGTTTATCCAATGGTATGATACTTTGGGAGCAACTGGTGGAAGTTTCTGGATTTTGATTTGTAATGTTTTAGTTTTTTATACGATAAGAATCTGGGAGGCTGGAAGAATCAGAAAATCATTAATCAAAAACATTTTGCTGACAGCAGGTTTTATCATTCTTCCAATGGTCATTTCTTTGGTTAAATATTATAATTATTCAGTAAAACCAATCGGAACAATTAATGTTACAATGCTTCAGCCAGCGTTGGATCCTTATACCGAAAAATATCAAAAAGACAGTTTGACAATTGAAGGTGATTTGCTGAAATTGGCTACAGAAAATTCGGTTTTACAAAGCGATAAAAAATCAAAAATCGATTTATATCTTGCACCGGAAACTTCACTTCCTGGAATTGGAGGTTTCAGCGAAAGAGGTTTTAATAATAGTTTGTTGATTAATAATATCAAAGGATTCCTTTCCCAACATCCGAAATCTGTTTTCTCTGGCGGAATTTCCAGCTATTATGTTTATAGTGAAGACGAAGAAAAACCATCAACAGCGAGTTTTCTTGACAGACAAGGCATTTGGTTGGACGAGTATAATTCTGCAATCCAAATTATACCGAATCAACAACCCGAAGTTTACCATAAAGCAATGCTCGTTCCCGGCGTTGAGATTTTTCCTTACATCAAAGTTTTTAAGCCAATTTTAGGCGATGCAATGTTGGATTTAGGCGGAACAACGCGCTCTCTTGGAATTTCCAACGAACGAAAAGTTTTTGCCAATCCTTACAACAAATCTGTAATTGCGCCAATCATTTGCTACGAAAGTATTTATGGAGAATTCGTGACCGGTTATGTCAAAAAGGGAGCAAATCTTCTAACAATTGTAACAAACGATTCTTGGTGGGGCTATTCGCAAGGTCATAAGCAGTTGCTGGTTTATGCAAAGCTTCGTGCGATAGAAACCAGACGCGAAATTGCAAGAGCAGCGAATAGTGGAACAAGTGCGCACATCAATTCCCGAGGCGATATTGTGGATGAATTACCTTACGGTGCAAAAGGCGCATTAACCGCAAAAGTTAATTTGATAGACAAGGAAACGTTCTACACTAAAAGCGGCGATTTTCTTTCCAGAATTTGTCTTTTTGTGATAGGTGCTTTGTTACTTTTTATTCCCGGGAGAAAGTATTTGAGTAGGAAAAAATAGGAAATCATTTTCTTGCGTAATAACAACTTTGACTGTATAAATGGCTCAAGTTATTTTCTGATATCCAACTGTATTTTAACAAAATATCTTTTTTGAATTGATTAAAATTTACAAATTCGATTTCTCCATTGATAACCGAACCGCCTCTGTAAAAATAATTATTGGCAAATTGATTAACCTTTTTGCAAATAGAATTTAATTTATCCAAATCCTCAGAAGAAATATTAGGATACTTTTTATTAATTCTTTCGTGAATCGGCTTCAACCAATTTTCACCGAATTCCATTGACATCTCCATTGCAGTATTTAATATTTCTTCTGAGAAATTCATTATAAATTTGGCAAATACCTTTCCTTAATAATATTCAAATGATGAATGTTGTGACCAACTGTTAATTTCCCGATGGTTTCCACTTTGATGTCATTTCCATTTACAATTCCAATCAATTGCAGGGCTTCTTCGGGAAGATTTTTAAAGAATTTAATTGATAATTTTCTGGTTAATTTGAATTCTTTTATCAAACTTTTTAAATCCCTTTTATCTGCATAAGAATTATCTGCCCAGGCTTCTTCATCAAATCCCGAAACCAAAGACTGGTCTTTTCTGGAAAATCTGAGCGCACGATAAGCAAAGACTTTTTCCGTATCAATAAGATGTTGCAAAAGTGTTTTCAAACTCCATTTTCCTTCTGCGTAAGCATAATTCCCTTGTTCTTCGGAAAGTGATTCATAAATTTCCAAAGTGGCGTCAGAAGCTATTTTCATCTCTTCAATCCAGTTTTCTGAGGGAACCAAATCCAGGTAACGCTGTATATATTTTTCGAATTCTGTCATCGTTTAGTTGATTGTTCTTGGTTGATTGTTGATAGGTTTATCATATTGGGAAACGTTGTCAGGCTGAGGTTCTCGAAGCCTTTCAATATTAATAAAATAATCATTTATAATTTATCATTCATAATTAAATATCCACTTCCCATTCATAAAAATTCACGTCATCATATTTTTTGAAACCTGCACTTGGATACAGTTGATTTCCAATCCTATTTTCTTTTCCGGTTTCCAGATACATTCCGCAAGAATCGGATGTTCTGCAAAGTTCTTTTGCACTTTCTATCAAAGCTTTGGAAAAACCTTTCCCGCGGGAATTGGAATTCACATAGAGGTCATTCAATAACCAATAACGTTTCATTCTTGTTGATGAAAACAATGGGTATAATTGAACAAACCCCACCAATTTTCCTTCATCTTCTGCTACAAAAATCTCAGAATCTTTTTTTTCCAATCTTTCGGATAAAAATTGCTCTGCACCTGATAAATCAGATGTTTTGTGATAGAACATTCTGTACTCATCAAATAGTTGTGAAAGCTGAACCAAATCGTCCTGAGTTGCTTTTCTAATATTATTCTTCATCTTCGTATTGTTCAAGATAATAACTGAATGTAAAGCCTTCCACCTCATCTTCAGAATCTTCCAAAGTTGTCAGAAGATCTTCAAATAATTCCAATTGGTCAACGCTCATATTCACAAATTCCAGATGAAGTGGCATTTCTAATCCTCCGGAAATCACATCAGAAAGCGCATCAAGATTATCTCCAAAATGTTCCGGCAATTCTAATTTTGATTTCAGTTGTTCGTAAAAATCTTCGTAATCGCCAATGTCGACGAAATCTATATATATTTCTTTCATTTTTGTATAATTTTGTCGGAAGTCGGAAGACCGATGTCCGAAGTTTTTTAATATTGAATTTTAATTTCATTCTGAGCAAACTGAAAGAACCGAATCAGAAATCTTCTGACTTCTGACCTCAAGCTTCTGACTATTGTTTCTCAAACGATTTATAATGATTCTTCGTGAGCCAAACATCGCCATTTTTTGTAAAGACAATTCGGTCGGCGCCTCGGTTTCCGCAATTATAATTCACATCAGCTTCGTAATATTGTTCGCCTTTTGGCAATTTTTTTTCACGATTACTGAATTTATCTCCGCCAATGGCTTTTCCCGGTAAAACATCGCAAAGATTACCTTTGGAAGGATTCCAGCCCTTGCTTTTAGCTTCAGATTTTGTGATGTAATAATTGGGTAGTTTATGGTTGGATTTCACATAAGAAATCACGGAATTATCTTCTGTTAACTGTCCAATAGTTGCATATTCAACAATTTTAAAATCAAGCCCATTATCTGATAAAATATTAGGGTTATCATCCTGTTTTACCGTTATTCCAGATTGCGCAACCTCGGTCTTCCGAATTTCAGCATCCGACTTCTTCTCGATTTTATAATTCGAAATCAGATACATTGTCAATATTCCGGCAAATGCTCCGACGAGAAAGAAAAACAGGGTTTTCAGTTTTGGATTCATTGATGAAAATTTCTATGCTAAAATAATGAAAACCTTGATTCTTACAGAAGAAAAAACAAATTTTAAAAAAAAATTGTCCTTAGCCTAATTTTTCTATATTTGGCAGCAAAGATAAAAATATGAATTCCGACACAATGGATAACTTAAAAATGATAGCCGAAACGGCCAAAGATTTCGCTGAAAAAAACATTCGCCCAAACATTATGGATTGGGACGAGAGCCAGACTTTTCCTGTAGAACTGTTTCATCAGTTGGGAGAATTGGGTTTTATGGGAATTGTGATTCCTGAAGAATATGGCGGTTCCGGGCTTGGTTATCAGGAATATGTGACCATTTTAGACGAGATTTCTCAGGTTGACCCATCGATTGGATTATCTATTGCTGCCCATAATTCACTTTGTACGAATCACATTTATGAATTCGGGAATGAAGATCAGAGAAGAAAATGGTTGCCTCAATTAGCTTCTGGAAAAGTTATCGGTGCTTGGGGATTAACAGAACACAACACAGGTTCTGACTCCGGCGGGATGTCTACAACAGCTGTAAAAGATGGCGATGACTGGGTTATTAACGGTGCAAAAAACTTTATCACACATGCTATTTCCGGAGACATTGCAGTTGTAATGACGAGAACTGGAGAAAAAGGCACAAAAAATAACTCCACAGCTTTTGTTTTGGAAAAAGGAATGGCAGGTTTTACTTCCGGTAAAAAAGAAAACAAATTAGGAATGCGTGCTTCTGAAACCGCTGAATTGATTTTCGATAATGTTCGTGTTCCGGATTCTCACAGATTGGGAGAAGTGGGGAGCGGTTTCAAACAAGCGATGAAAATCCTGGATGGCGGTCGTATTTCTATCGCTGCTTTGAGTTTGGGAATTGCGAGAGGTGCTTACAAAGCGGCTCTTAAATATGCTCAGGAAAGACATCAATTTGGAAAATCGATTTCAAGTTTCCAAGCTGTAAACTTTATGTTGGCGGATATGGCAACAGAAATTGATGCCTCAGAATTATTAATCAGAAGAGCATCTGACCTGAAAAATGCCAAACAAAAAATGACACGTGAAGGTGCAATGGCCAAATTGTATGCTTCCGAAGCCTGTGTAAGAATTTCCAATAATGCGGTTCAAATCTTCGGAGGTTATGGCTATACGAAAGATTTCCCGGTTGAGAAATTCTACAGAGATTCTAAATTATGTACCATTGGCGAAGGAACTTCTGAAATCCAGAGATTGGTTATTGGAAGAGATATTTGCGATTAGAATTTTAAATAATTAGCAATTATAAGAATTAAACCCTTTCAGAATTTATAACTTTGAAAGGGTTTTTAAATTAAACATAATGAATCAGGACATCATTTCATACAATCAAAATCTTGAATTAGAAGACCAAAAGATTGTCGATATTCTTTTCCAAGAAATCAGCAAAAACCTTCCCGAAGCTGAAACCAAAATTTGGCACGCTCATCCTGTTTGGTTTCTTGACGGAAATCCTATTGTTGGTTATAGCAAACAGAAAAAAGGAATTCGGTTGATGTTCTGGAGCGGAAAATCTTTTGGTGAAGCGCAACTGAATGTAGAAGGTGAAAAATTTCAGGATGCTTCGATTTTTTATAATAATTGGAATAAAATTAATAAAGATGATTTAAAGCGATGGTTGGAAAAATCGAGAGAAATACAATGGGATTATAAAAATATCGTAAAACGGAAAGGTTTTTTGGAACGATTGAAATAATTTCAAAAACCAAAAAAGTTACAAAAGAATTCAAACATAAAACTTTTGTAACTTTTGTGGTTAATAAAAAATAAATGCTGTCTCCTTGGACGGCATTTTTTATATTTGTTAAAATTTTAGAAAAATAATGGAAAAATTAGATAGCCTGAATCAGGTAGCCGAATTTCATAAAACCTTCAACGCACCGATTTTGGACACACCTCAGATTCCTTCAAAAGAACGTGCGGCTTTGAGAGTTAGTCTTTTACAAGAGGAATTAGATGAGTTGAAAAAAGCCATTGAAGACAATGATTTGGTAGAAGTGGCGGATGCACTTTGCGATTTGCAGTATGTTTTGAGCGGTGCAGTTTTGGAATTTGGTTTGGGAGAGAAATTCGTGGAATTATTCAATGAAGTTCAGCGTTCTAATATGTCCAAAGCTTGCGATAATGAAGTTCAGGCGCAGGAAACCGTAGAATTCTACAAAGCCAAAGGAACAGATGCTTACTACGAAAAATCTGGGGACAAATACAATGTTCACAGAGTTGCAGATAACAAAGTTCTGAAGAACAAATATTATTCTGCTGCGGATTTAGCAGACATCATTAATAATTAGCCACAATAGACACAAAGATTTTCACAAGCTTCACAAATAAAATTATTAAGTTTTAAATTGTGCTCTTTGTGAAAAAACTTTGCGAACCTTGTGTTTAAAAACAAAAAAACAAAATGAGAAAAATCTCAATATTATTAGGAATCATCACATTGACTACCGTTAATTCTTGTGCAGAAAGAGTGATTGTCAACCGAGAAGTAGAATCCAAAAACGACGGTAAAATGTTGTTGGGGACCCAGACGCTTGACCAATTCAGAAAAGAACCTTACAAAACCTGGTTTGACGAAGAGTACAATCGTTATCAGGTTGACCAAACAGGCTTAGCAGAACTAAGAAAAGAAAAGCTCAACTCTTATAGTCTGGTTGTTTTTGTAGGAAGCTGGTGCGAAGATAGTCACAGAGAATTCCCAAGACTGATTAAGATTTTGGACGCTTTGAAATACAACACAGAGAAAATGCAAATCATCGCTGTGAACCGTAAAAAAGAATCGCCAGCAGGCGAAGAAGGCCTTTATAATGTAACCCGAGTTCCGACCATTATCGTTAAAAAGTACGGTAAAGAAATCGGAAGGATTACAGAAATGCCAGAAACAGGCTATTTGGAAAGAGATTTGCTTAACATTTTGAAAAAAGATAATTCAAGTTTATTTAAATAGTTTAAAATCTTTGAGAGTCTCAGACTGACAATGCGTTTAGTATTAGAGTTGTCACACTGAGCTTGTCGAAGTGTCTTTTAGCACTTTAAATATTGCTGATAAATTCCAAATCAATGAATAAATATACAGGCCTGCTTTCTTTTATTTTCGGAATTATTCTGACGGTTTTTGTTTTCTTGTCATGGAGAAGTTGCAACAAAAAAGACGACGCGGCACTGGTTAATCAAGATTATTATCTGATTACGAACCAAATTCAGAAAATGAACAAAATGGTCGTTTTGGAGCAGGATTTTTCCAGTTTTCAAACGCATAAAAGTTCAGTGGCGACAGTAGCAGGATTTGATATTCTTCCAAGAGAAATGGTTCTTTACACGACTGCAAAAGCCCAGGTTTCTTACGATTTGAAGAGAATGAAAATCGATGTAGATACGGTTAACAAAAAAGTAATCATTAATGAATTACCTCAGCCAGAAATCAAGATTTTTCCGGATGTAAAAATTCATTTTATGGATGATTATGCGGTGAATAGATTCAAGCAAAGTGATATCAACAGCATTATGGAATCTGCCAAGAAAAATATGGCAAAAAGCGTGAATCAGGAACAACTGAAACAGGAAAGCAAAAAACAACTGAAAGAAAATCTTAACGAAATTTTTGTTTTGGCAAAAGCCTTGCATTATTCGATAGAAGACAAAACGAATACGTTTCCTTCCACCGAATTATAAAAATTAACGTTATGAATCCTGATAAAAAAACCGAAAACAACAATTCTGCTGAGAATAAAAAGCAGAATGAAGATTTTAAAAATATCCCTGCTGCATCTGATAAAAAGAATCCGCCTGATATCGATAAACAAGATATTGACAAAGGTTCGAAAATCAATAAGGACGGAAAAACAGACAATACAGAAAAGTAATTTTTTAAGAAAAACACAACAAGCCTTTCAATTTATTTCGAAAGGCTTATTTATTTAATAAAATTAATGTATATTTAATATAGAAATCAGAAGATAAAATTTGATTTTTCCGTGTTCTTTAAATTCGTTTCACCAAAAAAAATTTACAGCTATGTCATATATTGTTGTAGGGCTTTTCCCCACTCAGATGGAAGCTGACAAAGTCCTTTTAAAATTGGAAAACGCAGGTTACAATGACTACAATCTTTCTCATTCTGACGAAGAAATTTCACAAAATGTAGACATTGAGAAGAAAAATGGGTTTTGGAATTGGTTATTTGATGACAATCATCTTGACAGAGCCCGTTTCGAATACGCAAGTATCGACCACAACACGATAACCGTTCATCTGAAAACAGAACAGGACGCCCATATCGTGAGAGATATCCTAGACAACAATGGCGCCGTAAATGTTGAAGAAAAAACTCAGGATTATATGACAGAAAATTACTCCGTTTCTCCTCGGGAATATGTGATTTCTGAAAGCAAAAATGCGAAAATCATCGCCAAAGCAAAAAACAATCTTTTTTTCACCAACAACAGAAGACATCATCTTCACGAAAATTGGATTGCGGATGAGCCTGATGGTTTGGGTTTTAAAATTAGTTAAATTGAAACCGAATCATTTTTCCCATAATGATTTCTAGGATTTAATATGAGCCTTCTAATTTCTTTGGAAGGCTTTTTTATGCTTTCAATTATTGAATCATATATATTTATAATTATTAAAAATTTGTTAAAATTTTACCATTCTTTAGTTCTGCCACAATTTTTGTTTAAGTGAAGACAAATAGATTTAACACCAAAAAAATATTATTATGTCTTACACGATCATCGGGATTTTCCCCAACGAAACAGAAAGCAGAAATGTCATTACCAAATTGGAAGAAGCCGGATTATACGATTATTCGCTGACCAACTCAGAAATAGAAGCTATAGAAAAAATAGACACTCCGAAAGAACAAAGTTTCTTCGATTGGCTTTTTGACCGTAATGAAATAGAAACGGACCGTTACGAATACGCAAGTATCGATAGCAACACCATCACAGTTTATACGGAAACAGAAGAAGATGCCAATGCTGCAAAAGCAATTTTAGATGACAATGGCGCAATAGATGTGGAAGAGAAAACAAGAGGATATCTTGCAGAAAAATATCCCGACACCCATAAAGAATATCCCATCTCAGAATCTACAAGAGCAAGAATCATCGCAAAAGCTAAAAACGATTTGTATTTCACAGATAACAGAAGCGAAGCCTACAGACCGGAAAAAGGAATGTCTGACGAGATGGATTCGCAAGGTAGAAAAGATTAAAACCAATCACATCCTGATATAACTTTACATTTTCAAAAGAGCCGAATTTTATTCGGCTCTTTTTTACAGACTTCATATCATCAAACAATCGTTGATTTGCCCAACTGAATATTTTCGAAATTATAGTACGACCTTTCTGAAAACTTAATATAATCTGCAATAAAATCGCCAACTTCGGAAGTTGAATAATGCTGTTCCGCATTAAGATCTATCGTTACATATTTGCTTTCTATAGCGTGCTCTACACTTTTTCTCAATTTGTCTGCAGCCTGATTCAGTTCCAAATAATCCAACAACATTGCCGCACTCAAGATGGAAGCAATCGGATTTGCAATCCCTTTTCCTTTAGCCTGAGGATAGGATCCGTGAATGGGTTCAAAAAGTCCATTATCTTCACCAATAGAAGCTGAAGGCAACAAACCGATAGAACCGCCAATCACACTGGCTTCGTCCGAAATAATATCACCAAACATATTCTCTGTCAAAATCACATCAAACTGTTTCGGATTAAGAATCATTTGCATTGCTGCATTATCCACAAACATAAAATCTAATGCAACATCCGGATATTGAGGCGCAATTTCTTTGACGATTTTTCTCCAAAGTCTGGAAGTATCTAGAACATTAGCTTTGTCAATCAAGGTGAGCTTCTTTCTTCTCTTCTGTGCATCCTGAAAAGCCAGATGTGAAATTCCTACAATCTCTTCTCTGGAATATTTGCAAAGGTCATAAGCATATTCACCATTTTCATCGGTAAATTTTTCTCCGAAATAAATCCCGCTAATCAATTCGCGATAGATTTGAATATCCGTTCCATCTACAATTTCTTTTTTCAACGGACTTTTTTTAATCAAAGAAGCATAAGTTTTAATTGGTCTGATGTTCGCAAATAATCCCAATTCTTTCCTCAATTTCAGCAAACCTTGTTCAGGACGAACTTTTGCATCAGGGTTATTATCAAAGGTAGGGTCGCCGATTGCGCCAAACAAAACCGCATCAGAATTTTTACATAATTCCAAAGTTTCATCGGGCAAAGGGTTTCCTGTTTCATAAATTGCTTCTGCTCCCATAATCCCATAATCGAACTGGAAATTATACTGAAAAGCTTCGCCAATGACTTTCAAGATTTTTACACTTTCATTGGTTACTTCCGGACCGATTCCGTCGCCTGCTAAAACGGCTATTTTATAAGTTTTGCGCATATACTTTTTGTGCTTTCTGTTCAAATTTTTGGATGGCTTCTTTTTTACTGGTTAAGAAATCGATGTCGTCATAGCCATTTAGTAAACATATTTTTTTATAAGAATCGAGTTCAAAATTTTCTGTTCTCTCATTGAAAGAAATGATTTGATTTTCTACATCAACAATAATTTTTGTTTCCGGCTGGTTCGTGATGGTATTCATCAAATCTTTTAAATAATTTTCCGAAACTTTTACAGGAAGAAGTCCGTTGTTAAGCGCATTTCCTTTGAAAATATCTGCAAAATAACTTGACACAACGACTTTGAAACCGTAATCTGTGAGCGCCCAAGCTGCGTGTTCTCTACTGCTTCCACATCCAAAATTATTTCCTGCAACCAGGATTTCGCCAGAATATTTGATATTATTCAGAACGAAATCAGCATTGGGTTCATTAGTATGAACGTTATATCGCCAGTCTCTGAAAAGATTTTCCCCGAAACCTTCTTTGCTAATCCTTTTGAGGAAACGCGCCGGAATAATCTGGTCTGTATCTATATTTTCACTCGGCAATGGAACAGCCTGAGAATTGATTAAAACTAATTTTTGCATACTTATAATTCAGTGTTCAAAATTTAAAATTTAATGTTTTAAATTCCAGTGTATAATTAATTCAAATTTTCAAAAGCCGGGATTCTACCTTCCACAGCAACTTTCGCAGCAGTTAAAGGACTTGCCAAAAGCGTTCTAGCACCTTGACCTTGACGACCTTCGAAGTTTCTGTTGGAAGTAGAAACACAATATTCGCCTTCCGGGATTTTATCTTCATTCATTGCCAGACAAGCTGAACATCCAGGCTGACGGATTTGGAATCCAGCATCATTGAAGACTTTATCCAATCCTTCATCATAAATTTGTTTTGCTACTTTTTGCGAACCCGGAACCAGCCAAGCAATAATATTTTCCGCTTTATGTTTTCCTTTGACATAATCTGCAGCTGAACGGAAATCTTCAATTCTCGCATTGGTGCAACTTCCTATAAAAACGTAATTTACTTTGATATCCGAAGTTGATTGCCCGGCATTCAATCCCATGTATTTCAGGGCTTTTTCTTCGGATTCGTTTTGAGCAGTCGGAATTTTAGAATCGATGGAAATTCCCATTCCCGGATTAGTTCCGTAAGTTATCATTGGTCTGATATCTTCCGCAGCAAACTCAAACTCTTTATCAAAAACTGCATCAGAATCTGATTTCAAAGTTTTCCAATACGCTACTTTCTCGGTCCATTCTTCTCCTTTTGGTGCGAATTCTCTATCTTTAACATAATTGAAAGTCGTTTCATCCGGCGCAATCATTCCACCTCTCGCTCCCATTTCGATACTCATATTACAAACAGTCATTCGCCCTTCCATAGACATTTCCTCAAAAACATTTCCGGCATATTCACAGAAATACCCTGTTCCTGCATCAGTTCCGATTTTTGAAATAATATAAAGAATCACATCTTTTGCCTGAACATCCTTATTCAGTTTTCCATTCACAGAAACTCTCATTGATTTTGGTTTATTCATCAGCAGACATTGGCTGGCAAAAACCTGCGCCACCTGACTAGTTCCGATTCCAAAAGCAATCGCACCGAAAGCACCGTGTGTAGAAGTATGACTATCGCCACAAACAATACTCATTCCGGGTTGCGTAATTCCCAACTCTGGTGCAATGATGTGAACAATGCCTTGATATTGATGTCCAAGTCCGTATAACTCGATATTATTTTTCTTGCAATTTTCTGTTAATTGCTGAACCTGAGTTCTTGATAACTCGTCTTTAATAGGTAATTCTTGTCCTAAAGTCGGAACATTGTGGTCAGCAGTTGCTACAATCTGATTTGGACGAAAAACCTCCAAACCTCGTGCTTCCAATTCCGCAAAAGCCTGTGGACTTGTCACTTCGTGAATCAAATGTTTATCGATATAAATCACCTGAGGTCCATCCGGAACGGTTTCTACAACGTGTGCATCCCAGACTTTATCAAATAATGTTTTGTTTTGGCTCATTTTATTTTTATCCAATTTTTTGATTAAATGATTTCATCATAAAGCTTAAATCATCATTATTAACTTCTTTTTTGGTATCCGCAATTTTCAAAAACTCCTGATACAGAAAGTCCAACTCTACTTTTGTCACATCAAAACCAATATTTTTGAATCGGTAAGCCAAAGCCGAACGTCCGCTTCTCGCCGTCAAAACAATGGAAGATTCATTGATTCCGACTTCTCTAGGATCGATAATTTCGTAAGTTTCTCTGTTCTTGATTACGCCATCCTGATGGATTCCTGAACTGTGCGCAAATGCGTTCGCTCCAACAATGGCTTTGTTTGGCTGAACTGGCATTCCCATCAGTTCGGAAACCAAATAACTTATTTCGTTCAGCATTTTGGAATTGATATCAGTAAAAAAATTAAGGTCAGGATGTTGTTTTATAATCATCACAACCTCTTCCAAAGCCGTATTTCCCGCACGTTCGCCAAGTCCGTTGATGGTACATTCGATTTGTCTGGCGCCGTTAACAATTCCGGAAATCGAATTGGCGGTTGCCATTCCCAAATCATTATGACAATGACAGGATAAAATTGCTTTGTCAATATCTTTTACATTTTCTTTCAGATATTTGATTTTTCTACCGTATTCTTCGGGAAGACAATAACCCGTTGTGTCCGGAATATTAAGAACAGTTGCGCCAGCTTTAATGACTTCTTCGCAAACCTTCGCTAAAAAATCGTTATCCGTTCTTCCTGCATCTTCCGCATAAAACTCGACATCATCTACAAAATTTTTAGCATATTTTACAGCTTCAACCGCTCTTTCCAAAACCTGCTCTCTTGTAGAGTTGAATTTGAATCTTATATGAGAATCCGAAGTTCCAATTCCTGTATGGATTCTCGGTCTCTTAGCAAACCTCAAAGCTTCGGCTGCAACTTCAATATCTTTTTTGTTAGCTCTGGTTAATCCACAGACTTTAGCATTTTTTACAATTTTCGAAATCTCTTGAACCGATAGAAAATCACCCGGACTCGAAATCGGAAAACCAGCTTCGATAATATCCACACCGAGACTATCGAGTTGTTCCGCAATGATTAATTTTTGTTTCGTATCCAATTTACATCCCGGGACTTGTTCCCCATCTCGCAAGGTCGTATCAAAAATTTCAATTTTTTCCGAATCCATAATAAAGTTTTTATCTAATTTTGATATTCAAAAGTAGAAATTGACTTGTGCTATTAATCTTCGTTAATTAAATAAATACAATATTCGATTTTATCAAAACAAACAATAACCGCTTAATTATCAAAAGATTAAATCCCATCATTTTACAATGTCAGAATTACAAAAAGATTTTTTATTCGTGCTTATAAAGTCACTTTCGACTTCGGAAAAACGACAATTTAAGTTGTATGTCAATCGTCTTGGAATTAATGTCGATGCAAAATTTCTTCTGCTTTTTTCTGAATTGGACAAAATGAAAGAGTACAATGAAGAAATTATCCTCGATAAAAAAATATCTTCAAAGCTTCAACTTTCTAATCTGAAGGCACATCTTTATAAACAGATATTAATAAGTCTTAGGTTAAATCCGAGTCATCAGAATAATAGAATTCAGTTGCGTGAACAATTGGATTTTGCGACGATTTTATACCAAAAAGGATTATATAAACAAGCTCTGAAGATTCTTGACAAAGCCAAACAATCTGCATTGGAATTAGACGAAAAAGGTATTGCTTCAGAAATCATTGAACTCGAAAAAGTAATTGAATCTCAATTCATTACAAGAAGTATTGATGGACGAGCGGATGAACTGATTCTGCAATCCAGCGAAATCAACAAGCAAAATAGTTATGCAACACAGCTTTCCAATCTATCATTGAAATTATACAGCGAAATGCTGACGCACGGCTACATCAAAAATGATAATGACCGCGACAATATTCTTAATTTCTTTGATAGCAATATCAAAAATATTGATTTAAAAAAATTAAATTTCACAGAAAAACTTTGGTATTACAAAGCACACGTTTGGAAAAATCAGTTGCTTCAGGATTATAAATACACGATAAAATACGCTTATCAGTGGGTAGAACTTTTTCATCAGAATCGGGAAATGATAAAAAATCACCCTGTTTGGTACATCAAAGGGAATACTTATCTGTTCAAAACATTATTTATTTACGGAAGTATCAAAGGCATTGAGAAAAGGTTTGAAAAATTTGAAAGTATTGTAAAATCAGATGCTTTCATTCATAACGAAAACTCTCAATCTTTGATTTTCCTGAATTATTACAATACCAAAATGAATCTCTATTTCATCAAAGGTGATTTTTTCAACGGTACAAAAATGATTCCTGAATTGGAGTTAAAAATGGAGAAACATCGTGATAAGATAGACGAACATCATTTTCTGGTTCTTTATTTGAAAATCGCAGCAATGTTTTTCGGTAGCAAAAATTATCAGAAGACGGTGAAATATGGACAAAAAATCATTAATTCCAAAGGCAATGTTCAGGAAGATTTATTGTTTCATACACGAATTTTAATGCTAATGGCAAAATTTGAATCTGGCTTTGATGATGATTATGATGACTTTGTAAAAGCAACGATGAAGTTTGCAAAAAAGATGAAAAATCCGGGTGATTTGCATTTTTGCATTGTTGATTTCTTCAAGAAAATCAATGATAGAAATCCAAAAGAACAAGCCATTGCTTTTAATGAATTTGAGAAAGAATTGGAAATTTCTTCTCAAAACAGATACGACAAACGAACGCTAATGTACATCGATATCCACGGATGGGTAACTTCCAAAGTGAGGAATGTAGATGTGATAGAGATAATCAAGGAAAAAGTTAAACTAAAATAACATTATTCTTTCTTTAAAAATCACTATTTTTGCAAACATTAATTTTTTAAACCATTATGCTAAAAATTACACTTCCTGATGGCAGCATCAGAGAATATGAAGGAGCAGTTACTCCACTACAAGTTGCGCAAAGTATAAGTGACGGTTTGGCAAGAAACACGATTTCTGCTATCGTAAACGGACAACAGACAGAAGTAGAAACCACGATAACGGAGGATTCTACAGTGCAGCTTTTGACGTGGAATGACGATATGGGAAAAAAAGCATTCTGGCATTCATCCGCTCACTTGTTGGCTCAGGCAATTATGGAGTTTTATCCTAACGCCAAGTTGACAATCGGGCCTGCAATCGCTAACGGATTCTACTATGATGTGGATTTCGGAGGAGAGCCTTTGTCTGAAAAAGACTTCGAGAAATTAGAAAAGAAAATCTTAGAAAACGCTAAGAAAAATTCTACTTTCAACCTGCGTGAAGTTTCTAAAGCAGAAGCTTTGAAGGAATATGCAGACAATCCTTTCAAAACAGAATTGATTGAAAATCTTCCTGATGGCGAAATCACTTTCGTAACGCACGACAACTTCACAGACCTTTGTAGAGGTGGTCACATCCCATCAACAGGAATTGTGAAAGCTGTAAAAATCCTTAATGCCGGTGGTGCTTATTGGAGAGGTGATGAGAAAAACCCGCAATTAACAAGAGTTTATGGTATTTCTTTTCCAAAACAAAAAGAATTAACTGAATATCTTGAAAGACTTGAGGAAGCTAAAAGACGTGACCACAGAAAATTAGGAAAAGAATTAGGTATTTTTGCTTTCTCAGAAAAAGTCGGCGCTGGTCTTCCACTTTGGTTGCCAAAAGGAGCTGCATTGAGAAAGAAATTAGAAAACTTCTTATCAGAAGCTCAGAAAAAACAAGGTTATGAATTTGTAATTTCTCCACACATTGGAGCAAAAGAATTATATGTAACTTCCGGACACTGGGACAAATATGGTGCAGACAGCTTCCAACCGATCAAAACTCCAAATGAGGGGGAAGAGTTTTTGTTGAAGCCAATGAACTGCCCACACCACTGTGAGATTTACAAAGCACAACAATGGTCTTATAAAGACTTGCCAAAACGTTACGCTGAGTTTGGAACCGTTTACAGATATGAGCAATCCGGAGAATTACACGGCTTGACAAGAGTTCGTGGATTTACTCAGGATGATGCACACCTTTTCTGTACACCAGACCAATTGTTGCAGGAATTTGAAAAAGTTATTGACTTAGTTTTATATGTTTTTGGTTCGCTTGGATTTGCTGATTTTACGGCTCAGATTTCTTTGAGAGACCCAGAAAATAGAGAAAAATATATCGGTTCCGATGAGAATTGGGAGAAAGCAGAAAATGCTATTGTAACTGCTGCAAAATCTAAAGGTCTTAAAACTGTAACCGAATATGGCGAAGCGGCTTTCTATGGTCCTAAGCTAGATTTTATGGTAAAAGATGCCTTGGGAAGAAGCTGGCAGTTAGGAACAATCCAAGTTGATTACAATTTGCCAGAGAGATTTGACCTTTGGTATAACGGTAATGATAACGAAAAGCACAGACCTGTGATGATTCACAGAGCACCATTTGGTTCTATGGAAAGATTCATTGCGATTCTAATTGAGAACACAGCAGGGGATTTCCCACTTTGGTTGAGCCCTGAGCAATTCACGATTTTGCCAATCAGTGAAAAGTATGCAGATTATGCAAAAAAAGTTTCACAATTATTGGAAAATCACGATATTTGCGGTTTAATAGACGACAGAAACGAGAAAACGGGTAAAAAAATCCGTGATGCCGAATTGAAAAAACTACCATTTATGCTTATTGTAGGTGAAAATGAGGAAAATAACGGTACGATTTCTGTAAGAAGAAGAGGCGAAGGCGACCTTGGAGAAATGACAGTTGACGCTTTTATCTCTTATTTTAAAGAGCAGGCAAAACCAACATTTGAACTAGGCGGAAACAACTAAGCCTTATTTAATTATTATTAATTTTAAAATTTTAAAACCATAGCACTAAAAAGAAACAACAGCAGAGGTCCGATGAGACGCCCAGTCCAAGAAGACCTTCATCAAATCAACGATAAAATCCGCGCAAGGGAAGTTCGTCTGGTTGGAGAAAATGTAGAACCTGGAGTTTATCCATTGGCAAAGGCTTTGGAAATAGCAAGAGAACAAGAGTTAGACCTTGTGGTTATTTCTGATAAGGCAGAACCTTACATCTCTCGTATTTTGGATTACAAAAAATTCTTATATGAGCAAAAAAAGAAAACCAAAGAACTAAAAGCGAAGCAAGTAAAAGTAGTTGTAAAGGAAATCAGATTCGGTCCTCAGACTGATGACCACGACTACGAATTCAAGAAAAAGCACGCTGAAAAATTCTTGGAAGAGGGTTCTAAATTGAAGACTTATGTTTTCTTCAAAGGGCGATCTATCATCTTCAAAGATCAAGGAGAAATTCTTCTTTTGAAGCTTGCTCAAGATTTGGAACACGTTGGAAAAGTTGACCAACTTCCTAAGCTTGAAGGAAAAAGAATGATTATGATGATGAGCCCTAAGAAGCCTGCAAAATAATATTGATAAAATTCAATTTATATATTAAACCTCAAATTAATTTTTGAGGTTTTTTAATATCTCAACTTTCAGAATTTTTTTGTAATTTTGCAAACTATTATTCTTAAATACATTTGGGAATATTAATAAAATATTGATAACAAAACATAAAAAGCAGAACAATGCCAAAATTAAAAACGAAATCAGGTGCTAAAAAGCGTTTTGCTCTTACCGGAACTGGTAAGATCAAAAGAAAGAATGCTTTCAAAAGCCACATCTTGACAAAGAAAGAAACTAAGCAAAAGAGAAATCTAACGCAAACTTCTTACGTTGCTGCTGTGGACACGAAAAGTGTTTTAAGACAATTAGCAATTAAGTAGTTTTTATAAATCTATATTCGGTTTATAAGAATTCAAAACAAATTCAACAATTTAACCCTGAGATGGAGCCACTAAGAGTAATGAAATAATTACCGCACATTTCAAAAAAACAATTTAAATTATGCCAAGATCAGTAAACGCTGTAGCGTCTAGAGCGCGCAGAAAAAAAGTACTTAAGCAAGCTAAAGGTTTTTTCGGTAGAAGAAAGAACGTTTGGACTGTAGCTAAAAACGCGGTAGAAAAAGCAATGCAATATGCTTACCGTGGTAGAAAAGAGAAGAAAAGAAACTTCAGAAGCCTTTGGGTAACTCGTATCAACGCGGGTGCTAGAGAGCACGGATTATCTTACTCTCAGTTTATGGGAGCTCTTAAGAAAAACAACATCGAGCTAAACAGAAAAGTTCTTGCAGACCTTGCAATGAATCATCCTGAAGCTTTCAAAGCTGTTGTAGATCAAGTAAAATAATTACAAATCTTTGTTATCAATATAAAATCCTGAGAAATATCTCAGGTTTTTTTTATTTTTGCCAAAATTTTCACCTTATGATCAAAAGATCTATAATTATTCTTAGTTTTTTAGCTTTCGTTTCTTTATTGAAAGCTCAGACTTTTATCCAGGCTTATCAGGACAGAGTCAATCAAATTTCTCAGGCTAATATCAATTCTTACTTACAGGAATTTGAAGCTTTAGGAGTTAAGAGAACCGGAACAACGCAGAATACAAATGCTTTTAACTGGATTAAGAATAAATATACTTCTTTCGGATATTCAACTTCTGATTTTTTTGAGCATTCCTGGACTGCCAACGGTTTATCATCCAAAAATTTTATCGTTACAAAAACAGGAACACTTTATCCTAATAAATTTGTAATTGTTTGCGGGCATTTTGATTCCATCAACGGTCCGGGAACTAATGATAACGGAAGTGGAACATCGATAATTCTTGAGATGGCTAGAATCCTAAAAGATGTTCCAACTGAATATTCAATTAAGTTTATCCACTTCTCTGGTGAAGAACAAGGACTTTTGGGAAGTTCGAGATATGTTTCACAAATTGTAAATGGAACCAGTCCTAAAATGGACATCAAAGTCGTTGTAAACTTAGACCAGGTTGGTGGATTAGCGACAAAAGCAAACACGAAACTTTATCACGACAGAGACCAAAGCAGCCCCTCAAGTAATAATGCTGCAGCTGCAGTTGCCGTTCAGGAATTAGCCAATTGTACCTTATTATATTCGCCTTTAGCTGTAGATTTTGATCCTGCAGAAAGTACAGATTATGTTCCCTTCCAACAGAATGGCGAAATCATCACAGGATATTGGGAATATGAAGGTGGCTATAACAATCCTTACGTTCACACAGCAAATGATCTTTTAGTGAATATGGATCCGGTTTATGTTTTAAATGTTGGAAAATCTGCAATTGGATCAATTCAACATTTCGCAACAGCTTCCACTACAACTTTAGCAACAGAAGATATTCTTTCAAAAAATTTGGAATCCACACAGTTTTATCCAAACCCAGCTAAGAACACATTGAATATTAAAATTGATGATCCAATAAAAGATTTTAAAGTAGAAATTACGGACATGAATGGAAGTCAGGTTCTAATTAATGAAGCGAATAAAATTCATATTGATATTTCGCATTTGAAGCCTGGAGTTTATGTTGGAACGATAACTATTGACAATAAGAAAGTCACCAAAAAAATCATTATTGAATAATTAAGTAATCCGTTAAATATTAATCCTGAGCTATTTCTCAGGATTTTTTTTATGATAAATATTGGGATAAGAAATTAATCTAAAAACATTAGATTTGTTCTTAATAAAAATTAGACGAAATGTTTTTATCAATAACCAAATTAAAACAAGTATCAACACTTTCCTTATTAGGAATTTCCGCATTATACTATTCTCAGCAAAAAACAAATCCTGAGCAGGTTAATGAAGATAATCTTAAAAAACATATTTACTTTTTAGCTTCAGATGAGCTGCAAGGAAGACTTACAGGTTCTGAAGGCGAAACAAAGGCAGCGAATTATCTTTCCTCTGAATTCAAAAAATTAGGATTGAAGCCTTACGAAGGAAAAGAATTCATCCAAAATTTTGATTATAGTGTTAAGCTAAATCCACACGATGACAAAACCTCTACTGCAGTAAAAGGCAAAAACGTAATCGCAGCTCTTGACAACAAAGCTGACAAAACAATTGTGATTGGGGCACATTACGATCATCTTGGGCTTAATGAACACCACAACTCTACTCTGGCCAATTCTGACGGACAAATCCATAACGGCGCAGACGATAACGCATCCGGAACCGCTGCAGTTCTGGAATTAGCAAGAATGTTCTCACAGAATAAAACAAAAGAAAATGTGAATTATGTTTTCGCATTATTCTCCGGTGAAGAAGATGGATTGATAGGTTCTAAAAAATTAGCAGAAACTATCAAAACCAATTATCCGAATACAATTTTTATGATTAATATGGATATGGTTGGTCGATTGAATAAAGATAATAACCTGACTGTTGGCGGCGTTGGAACCTCTCCTATTCTATCAGATTTGGTTAAAAAACATAAGCCCGAAAGTATCAATTTATCTTTGGATGAATCTGGTGTTGGCCCAAGCGATCATACTTCTTTTTATTTGAAAGATATTCCGGTTTTGTTCTTGTTTACAGGAACTCATAATGATTATCACAAACCGACTGATGATGCGGATAAAATCAATTATCAAGGACAAAAAATCATTACCAATTATGTTTTCAATTTGGCTAATGCTTTAGGAAATGAAAAGGAAATTCCGTTCACAAAAACGGCGATTGCTGCAACCAAGGCAGTTCCAAAATATAAAGTGAGTCTGGGAATTATGCCAAATTACGCTGACACAAAAGACGGAATGGGCATCGATGGCGTCATCGACAACAGACCTGCAGCGAATGCGGGAATCTTACAAGGCGATGTTCTTACGAAAATTGGGAAATGTGAAGTGAAGGAAGTTTATTCTTATATGGATTGTCTTGCAAAAATCAACGCTGGAGAAGAACATCCAGTAACCGTAAAACGTAACGGTGAAGAAAAAGTCTTCAATGTGAAATTCTAAATAAAAAAACCGATTGAATGACAATCGGTTTTTTTTATATTAAAATTATCTCATTAATTCTTGATGAATTTCTGAACAATATCAGTCCCTTTTATCTTCAATAGATAGACACCTTTATTCAGGTTAGAAACATTAATGACATTATTATTAGAATTAATAGTAGTTTCAGAAATTTTTCTTCCTTCCAAGCTATAAATCTCAGCTATTTCTGTTTTTTTGAAATCCATTGAGACATTTAATTTCTCAGTCACAGGATTTGGATAAACAGATACTGAATTTTTAGAAAAATCAGAAACAGCTAAACTTGTACATTGATATGCAGGAAGTGTATATCCGGAAGTTGTCAATTCTTCTGTAATAATATTGACATCGTCACAAGTAAAACCATAAGTTCCCAGCATATCAATAGACGCCTGTCTCACTGCAACAGCTGCAGTTTGCTGATTGGAAGAGGAATTGGTCATCGCTAATCCTTCTAGGAAAATACGATCTGTTTTTTCTTTCCCGATTCTATTATAAATTCTCATTAATGAAGTTGCCCAGATCTGCCCATCTCTATGAATATTAGCAGTATTACTAATGCTTGAGCTATATTTTGTTGCATAATTTGTTACACGTCCGGCCCAACATTCATTATGACCATCCCAGCTGAACATCCAATTATATTGAGGTTCTGATGACGCCCATTGATTTAAACTTCTGCTGTAGGACATTGCCCAATAATCTCCGGAACCTTCTCCTAAACCTTGAGCAGAAGAGGATTTCAGCCCAGTAACCCAATGATGAATAGCGTGTCCCAATTCGTGTAAAACTACATCAGCATCCTCCGCATCATCCACACAACCTTCACCGAAAGCCAACCTTTGAGAACTTGGAATGAAATGCGAATTATCATCACCATTCAACCCGTGTGGGTCAACCATCATCACGCCACCATTAAGCGTAGATTTACAAGTGATTCCTAAAGTTTCATTGATATAAGCAAGACTTCTATCGATATGATAAAAAGCGTTTACAGCTTCGAAACCTTGTTCATTTCTGTTGAAAAGAAAATCGGGAGAAGTTTGGGTAAACAAGCCAGTAGCAGGCGATTCAAAATCCGCTATCTGAACATACTTGCTTTTTAAGCTATACACACCGTTTGATAAAGTGATGTCCGGCAAAGCCACCAAACTTCTTGCTGCATCCAGACTTGCATTAGTCGCATCATTATTATCAACGTAATTTCCACCATAAGCTACATGCGCTCTGGAAAGTGGATCTGGATCGAAAATGTAAGCTGTTCCCGCAGCTTTCATTTCTGTTGGTTTTTGCTTTGATTTTTTCTTTCGGTTGTCGTGATGATAGTTAGCAATATCCAGGATTCTAAGTACATCTCCGGAATGTGCATCTACCATTATTTCCCAATCACCTGGTGTTTCATAAGAATTGATAATTACTCTATGAACTAATTTAGTCTGCCCATCTTCTGTCACAAAAACATACAAATCATTTTCCTGATGTGTAATTTCACCGGCAATATTAGCAGCTAGCTTAGCTTTTTCAAAAGCATTATCTTTACTATAAGTTGGCGTTGTATTAATTTGTTTTAATTGTTTAGAAACTGCTACTTCTGTTCCGTAGGTTACTTCTCCTTGTTTATTAAAATGTATAGCAATATCACCTTCGTAAACTGGAACGCCATTAATAGTCTGCTGAAATCTCAAAGTTTCTCCTGACAAACTTTTTCTCGAAGACTGAAATTCAAAATTATCTTTAGAAGTTGTTCCTATTTTGTTGGAGTTTTTAGAAATCCAATCTCTTGCTTTGGATTCGAGTGTGGTAGTCTGTCCGTACATCGTAGAAAACGTCAATGCAAAACTGACTACCAGAAAATTGATTTTTAAATTCATAAGTATTATTTTTAATTGATGTGCAAAATAATAATTTTTATTCAAATTAATATTATTAAAATCAATGAATATAACTTTTTATTATAAAAACAAAAATCAGCTAACACATTATAAATTATAATGCAATATTATTTATAATTCACGGATTTGGCGAAAAGTAAGATTAATTCGAGGCCTCATGGGGCGGTTGGATTTAGCAATCCGATGTTCCCAATGGGTTTGCAAATCGCCTTTCATAATAAGCAGAGAACCGTGTTGCAAGGGCAAACTGTATTTATTCTGATGATTATCCTTTTTTCTAAAATCAAAATTTCTCACTTGTCCAAAGCTAACCGACGCAATCACAGGACGATTACCCAATTCGCTTTCCTTATCCCGATGCCAGGCCACAGAATCATTTCCATCCCTGTAAAAATTAAGCAAGACAGAATTAAACTGATGGCCTGTCAGCTTTTGAATTTTATATTTTAAGCCTAAAAGTTCAGGTGTCCACGCATTCACACTGAATTCATTACCTCCCAAATGATATGATTTTTCATCGTCGCCATACCAAGCAGTCAAACGTGGCGTAAGAACTTCTTTATCAAAAATCTTTCGCGTACTCTGTTTCCAGGGAACATTTTTTATAAGATTTTTTTCGATTTCGGTGGCTCTTTCCTCAGACAAAAAATGTTCGGTATAATCTAATAACTCGGTGGGAAACTGGTAATATTCGCCTGCGTCAAACAAACTGAGTTGCATATCTGTACTATATGTCCTAAAATTACTTTGCATTTGAAACTTTATTATCCAATTCTTTAATATCTTTTCTGATTTCCAAAAACATCTCTTTCAAATTATAATTATCAAAATTGTCTGGTTCAAAATCCTCAGGAAAAATGCCCGATGCGTATTGCCAAATTTCCACAATCTCCCCCAACGGAATCTCATAAGGTTTGTAGAAAGAGTTGTCCGCTGCCACTTCAATTGACATTCTATTTTTAGTTTTAAATCGCTTATAGGAAATCCCATCATTCAAAGTCACAAAAACGTAGCTTCTGTTCTTTTTCAAATCTTCAATATCTTCCACATATTTCCCAATGATGTAAGAGCCATCTTTGAAAGGTGGCATAGAATCGCCCTGCGCAGGGAAAGCACGATATTTTCCATTAGTCAAAAAAGGCAATGAAATTCTCTGCAGACTTTCGATATATTCCGGATCACTGTAACCCGACAGATATCCCATCGAAGCTTTTTGGGGAATGATTTCTATACTGTTATTTCCTGATTCATCTATAATTATGGGTAATAAAATTCTATTATCAGGAAGATTCATCATTTCTTCCAGAGGATATTTCCTGATATCTACTGTCAAAAGCAAATCGATGCTGATATGAAAGAATTTAGAGATTGTAATGAGAACATCATACGGCGGTTCAGAACGTCCATCTTCGTACGAAACATACCGCGACCTTGTAATAATTAATGTATCTGCCAACTCTTGTTGAGTTGTCATTTTTTTAGCTCTCAAAAACCTGATGTTATCTGAAAAAATAGACATTGTTATAATTTATAACAACAAATATAATAATAATGTTTTAAATTGTAACTAAATTTGAAATTTAAAAACGTCATCTTCAATCTTAATATGTACGCACTCCTCGACTGTAACAATTTTTTTGTTTCCTGTGAAAGAACTTTAGACAATGCACTAGAGAATCATCCTGTTGTAGTATTATCTAATAATGATGGATGTGTGGTTTCCAGAAGTAACGAAGCAAAAGAACTTGGAGTTCCAATGGGCGCACCGGCTTTCAAATACAAAGAATTGTTCGCTGCAAACAATGTTAAAGTCTTTTCAGCGAAGTTTGAGCTTTATAATTATTGTAGTCAACAAGTTATGAAAATAGCGCAGGGTTACGTGATGAAGTACGAAGTTTATAGTATTGATGAGCTATTCTTGGATTTTCACGGTTTCAAATATTTTAACCTTAATGAATATTGCTGTAATATTAGAAAAGAGATAAAAGACCAGCTTAAATTACCCGTAAGCATCGGAATAGCTCCAACCAAAACATTGTGTAAAATAGCAAATCACATTGTGAAAAAGTACCCGGAAAAATATCCCGATGGTGTTTATATTATAGACAATCAAGAAAAAATTGATGATGCATTAAATAATCTAAAAATCGGAGACGTTTGGGGAATTGGCAGAAAACTGAGTGCAAAAATGATGGATAATGGCGTTTATAAAGCATCAGATTTATTAGAAAAACCCGAAATGTGGATTCGGAAAGTGATGGGAATCCACGGTGTGAGAATGATTAACGAACTGAAAGGAATTCCACAATTAGAATTGGACAAAGCTTCTCCCAAAAAATCAATTATGGTAAGTCGAAGTTTTATGCAGATGATTACCCAAAAAGAAGAATTGGCAGAGCGCATTGAAACTTTTGCCATCTATTGCGCAGAAAAACTAAGGAAACAAAATTCCTGTTGCAAAGTCATCAGTGTATTTATCCAAACTAATAGATTTCGAAAAGAACTGGGCGAATATAAGGACGGATTTTCAATTGTTTTACCAAATCCCAGCAGTTCGTCCATCATCTTGGCAAAGTATGCGCATTCTATACTTGAAGCGATTTACAAAGAAGGTTTTCATTATAAAAAGGCGGGTGTTATGGTTTCGGATTTTGTTCCGGATAATGAAAGACTGATTAATCTTTTCGAAAATGATATCGATTCCAAACATATCCCGATAATGAAAGCTATTGATAAACTGAACTCAAAATATGGAAAAGATAAAATCAGACTCGGCGGAATGTCTGGAGAAAGCACTTATGGAAGAGCTATTCTTTCTCCAGAATATGAAGAATTTTTAAAAAACAATACTTTACCGGAAGCTAATTATAGATTCCAATAGAAACGAAAAAAACGATTACAAATTCTGTAATCGTTTTAATTTATACTATTTCAGAGCTCAAACCTCGGTCAAGCAATGCCTGATGCATTGGTTTAAGTTTTTCAAGAGCGCCTGTTTTTACGGTGCATTTTCCTTTGTAATGAACAAGGATTGTGCATTGTTCTGCCTGCTCCAAAGTGTGTTCACAGATTTCCATCAAACACATTATTACAAAATCAAAGGTGTTGACATCATCATTATGAAGCACTATCTTATACACTTCATCCTCTTCTTCCAAAACCAAGACATCTTCCTCGTACTGGCGTTTTGGTTGGTCGTAAGATTTATTATTATAGATTTTCATTATCCAATTTATTCTATGATTTCGTCGGTCAAATCTTCTACAAAAGGTTTGTTGTAAAGAAGTTCTACCAATTCTACACTTTTGTTCTGCATTTTAAGAATCTTGAAATGATAGTTTTCATAATCGAATTCCTGATTCTCTTCCGGGATATCCTGTAATTCGTTCAAAATAAAACCTGCTAACGTATTATATTCTCCTTCCTCAGAAAGCGGAATTTTTCTTGGTAATTTCTCATTAATCTCATCCAAAGGCTGAGTCGCTTTTATCCAATAGACATTTTCACCAACCTTATCTACTATTTTTTCTTCTTCATCTTCCTCATCCTGGATTTCTCCAACCAATTCTTCCAGGATATCTTCTAGTGTGATAATTCCTTCCGTACCTCCAAACTCATCAATAACAATTGCCAAATGCTGTTTCTTGAATTGGAAAACCTTAAGCAAATCAGAAATCTTCTTACTTCCAACCACAAAGAATGCCTCTCTCATAAAACCTCTCAGACTCTCTTCAGAAACCTGACCTTTACTTTTGATATATTCTCTGATGATTTCTTTGGTGTAGAAAATCCCGATGATGTTATCAATCGAACCTTCGTAAACCGGAATACGCGAATAACCGCTTTCCATAATCTGGTTGATAATATCTTCTGGGTCATCCTGAATATCGATAGAAGAAATATTCTGCCTCGTAATCATAATCTGTTTTGCATTATGATCTGTAAAATCGAATGCATTTTTTATGATTTCGTAATTTTCTTCTTCGATTTCGCCACTGTCAGCAGATTGTTTTACCAATAACTGCAATTCTTCTGTCGAGTGAATATCGTGCTCCGAAGCCGGAAATATTTTGATTAATTTCAAGAATGCGTTGGATAAAGAGTTCATCAACCAAATGAATGGTCTGAAGATATTATAGAACCAATGCAATGGATAAGCAATGAAAAGTGTCGTCGATTCTGATTTTCTAATCGCAATCGATTTCGGAACCAATTCTCCGAATACAATATGCATCACTGTAATCAATAAGAAACTACAAACAACTGAAATGGTTGTAACCGTAGCTTGAGCCAGCTCGATATTCAATGAGTGGAAAATAGATTCTATGATGTGATGCAAAGCGCTCTCTCCTACCCAACCCAAAGCAAGGGAAGCTAGCGTAATCCCCAGCTGAGTGGCTGAAAGATAAGCATCTAAGTTTTTGATAATGTTTTCGGCTTGTTTTGCTACAGCGTTTCCTTCAGCAGCTTTTAGCTGGATTTGGGAATAACGTACTTTAACAATTGAGAATTCGGCGGCTACGAAAAAGCCATTTAGAAGAACTAAAAATAATGCAATGAGAAGTTTGACTAAACTATCGGGGTCCATTTAATGTTGTTATATATACAATCTCTACAAAGATATATATTTTTTTTAACTTCGATTTAGATATTAGAAGTTGGGGGTTTAGAAGTTGGAAAAAATATGATTCTGGTGATAACATAATGAATTAAAACCAACATTCCGGTGCTTCGCTCCTCACTAATCACTGAATGAATTATCTTCTACCAACATACCGAGACTTCGTCTCTATTTTCTGTAAAGTTGATAAAGGGTTGACTGTTTCTATTTGGTGAAGCTGCAGCCCGACTTGAGCGGAAATCCTTTTTTGCTGGTTCTCAATTTCTACTTATGTAGAAACTTTCTGCAAAAAAGATTGGGAGCGGAAGGCGGATAAAGCTGCCCAAAATAATAAAAAGCACTGAAGTTTGACCTCCAATGCTTTTTATAACTAACTACTAACTTTAACTTATCTTTAATTAACCGTTCTTAAGCGCTTCTGCTCCTGAAACAATTTCTAATATTTCGTTGGTGATGGCTGCCTGTCTTGCTTTGTTATAGAAAATCTTAAGTTCATTTCTAAGTGCTTCTGCATTATCGGTCGCCTTGTGCATCGCTGTCATCCTTGCACCGTGTTCTGATGCTACAGAATCTAAAACAGCTTTGAATATCTGAGTTTTAATTGATTTCGGAATCAATGTTTCCAAAATTTCTTGTCTTCCTGGTTCGAAGATATAATCTACATTAACGTCTGAGCTTGTTTTTTCTGCAGAAACTGCAATTGGTAAAACCTGCTCAGTTACTACTTCCTGAGTAGCAGCGTTGATGAATTTGTTATAAACAACGTAAACTTTGTCAAACTTTCCAGCTTTGAAATCTGACATCACTTTACTTGTCATATTTGAAACGTGGTCGAAAGAAAGGTTGTCAAACAAAGAACTGTGGTTTTCGTAAACAGTTTTGTTTTTTCTAAGTGCATCAAAAGCTTTCTTACCGATGGTTAAAACTTCTACTTCTACATTTTCGTTAGCAGAGAACTGAGTGTTCAATTCTTTGATAACAGAAGAGTTGAAAGCTCCAGCCAAACCTCTGTTGGAAGTCACCGTAATGAAAAGTACTTTTTTCACTTCTCTTTCTATAGCGAATTCTGAGATATTCTCAGCATCAGAAGCAGCACTTACGTTCTCTATAATCTCCTGAAGTTTTTCTGAGTAAGGTCTCAGCATTACGATTGCGTCTTGTGCTTTCTTCAGTTTCGCCGCAGAAACCATTTTCATAGCACTTGTAATCTGCATCGTAGAAGATATAGATGAAATCCTGCCTCGTATTTCTTTTAAGTTTGCCATTCTTTAGTTCAAAGATTATTGTTTAAAAAGTTCAAGGTTTCAAAACCAGCCGTTCTGAATCCTTGAACATTGAACTTTTTTAGTTGTATTTCGCAGAAAGTTCTGTTGCAACTTGCTTCAAAACTCCAGTTAATTGATCATCAATTTTACCGGCTTTAAGAGCTGCCATCACTTCCGGATGTTTGTTTTTCAAGAAATCCACATATTCTATCTGGAATTCTTTTACCTTTCTGATTGGGATATTTCTCAATAGATTCTCAGTTCCTGCATAAATCATAGCTACCTGATTTTCTACCGGAAGCGGAGAGTTAACTGGCTGCTTCAAAAGCTCCACGTTTCTTTCTCCTTTAGAGATTACCGCCAATGTAGCAGCATCTAAGTCAGAACCGAATTTAGCAAACGCTTCCAATTCTTTATATTGAGCCTGGTCTAATTTCAAAGTACCAGAAACTTTTTTCATTGATTTGATCTGAGCATTACCTCCAACTCTGGATACAGAGATACCAACGTTGATTGCCGGACGAACCCCTGAGTTAAACAAATCTGTTTCCAAGAAAATCTGTCCGTCTGTAATAGAGATTACGTTTGTCGGGATATATGCAGAAACGTCACCAGCCTGAGTTTCGATGATTGGAAGAGCTGTTAATGAACCACCACCTTTTACGATTGGCTTCAAAGATTCTGGCAAATCGTTCATTTGTTTTGCGATAGAATCATCAGCAATAACTTTTGCTGCTCTTTCCAACAATCTTGAGTGTAGATAGAAAACGTCTCCTGGGTAAGCCTCACGTCCCGGTGGTCTTCTCAATAGAAGAGAAAGCTCACGGTACGCCACCGCTTGTTTAGATAAGTCATCATAAACAATCAAAGCAGCACGACCAGTGTCTCTGAAGTATTCTCCAATAGAAGCACCTGCCATTGCAGAGTAAACCTGCATTGGAACTGGGTCAGAAGCGTTAGCTGCAACGATAACTGTATAAGCTAAAGCACCTTTATCTTCTAAAGTTTTAACGATTTGAGCTACAGTTGAAGCTTTTTGTCCAATTGCAACATATATACAATATACTGGCTGACCAGCATCATAAAATTCTTTTTGATTGATAATGGTATCGATAGCAACCACTGTTTTACCAGTTTGTCTGTCACCAATAATCAACTCTCTTTGTCCTCTTCCTACCGGAATCATAGAGTCGATAGCAACGATACCAGTCTGAAGTGGCTCGGTTACCGGCTGACGGAAGATAACTCCCGGCGCTTTTCTTTCCAAAGGCATCTCGTAAAGTTCACCTTCAATAGGTCCTTTACCATCGATTGGATTTCCTAGAGTATCAACAACTCTACCAAGCATTCCTTCTCCAACTTTGATAGAAGAGATTCTGTTAGTTCTTTTTACAGTATCTCCTTCTTTTACCATTTTGGATTCACCAAGAAGCGCCACACCTACGTTGTCTTCTTCAAGGTTAAGAACGATACCTTCTACTCCAGCTTCGAATCTTACCAATTCTCCGTACTGCACATTTTCTAAACCGTAAACACGAGCGATACCATCACCGATTGTAAGTACAGTTCCAACTTCTTCTACGTTAGATTGAGTATCGAAATTTGCTAATTGCTGCTTCAGTATCGCTGATACTTCTGCCGGATTTATTTCTGCCATTATATGGTTGTTTTTTCTTAATTAAGTTGAAATTCTTTTTTGATATTGTTCAGTTTGGTTTTAACTGAAGCATCGATTTGCTGGTCACCTACTCTCAGGATATAACCTCCTAAGATATCTGGTTTGATAATGGTTTCCAAATCATAGTTAGAAACATTTACCATATTAGAATCAGCAATTATTTTCTGAATATTTTGCTCTGACAATTTGCTAGCCGTAACCAAAGAGATACGTTGCGTTCCTTTGATATCTTCTACTTTATTGATGAATTCCTGAGCAATATTTTTAAGCTGAGATTCTCTACCTTGTTTGATAACCAATCGGATGATGTTCTTCGAAACAGGAGAAAAATCTTTAAAAATTTCTAAAGCAATCGCTTCTTTCTTTCTTGCATCAATGATAGGCGTGCTGAAGAATGTGTTCAATTCTTTGGACTGAGACATTATTTTCACAATATCCTTCATCTCTCCGAAAACAGATTCTGTATTACCAAATTCCTGTGTGAAATCCAGTAAACCTTGTGCGTATCTTTTAGCTACTTTAGATGTAAGCATCCTGATTAGTTAAGGTTAGATTTGTTAAGAATATTTTCTACCAAAGCGTTGTGTGCGCCATCGTTGTTCAATTTCTCTCTAAGAATATTCTCAGCGATGTTCACAGACAAAGTACCGATTTGGTTTTTGATATCAGCCATAGCCGCATTCTTTTCCGTTTGGATAGATTGTCTAGCTGCTTCAATCATTTTTTCGCCTTCCACTTTAGCACTATCTTTAGCCTGATTTACGATTTTATCTTTCATATCTCTAGCTTCTTTCAAGATACCATCTCTTTCAGCTCTAGCTTCACGAAGAATTCTTTCGTTATCTTCTTTCAACTGAGCCATTTCTTGTTTAGCCAATTTAGCCTGGTTAAGCGCATCGATGATAGAAGTTTCTCTCTCGTCGATAGATTTTAGAATTGGTTTCCACGCAAATTTTCCTAATACAAAAAGTAATACTAAGAAAATGATGGACTGAATGATAAATAATCCTGATGAAAACTGATGAAGTAATTCCATTATATAGTGAGATTAATTTTTATAAATTTTTAAATTAAACATTGCTGCAGCCAACCGCTGCAACAATGTTTATGATTTTGTTTGGCTTATGATGCGAATAACGCAGCGAAAGCAACACCTTCTACCAATGCAGCAGCAATAAGCATAGCAGTTTGGATTTTTCCAGATTGCTCTGGTTGTCTAGCGATTGCTTCAAGAGCAGCAGCACCAATTTTTCCAAGACCGATACCTACACCAATAACGATAAGTCCGCTACCAATAATTTTAGGAATTTCCATAATATATAATTTAAAAAATTGTTTTTATACTTTTAATTAATGAGCATGTTCATGCTCGTGTTCTTCAACTGCCATACCGATAAACAAAGCTGAAAGCATTGTGAATACGTAAGCTTGAAGGAACGCTACTAATACTTCTAATAAATAAATTACGAATGTCAAGAACGGGAAAGCAACTCCTGCAATCCAATTTTCGAAAATGTAAATTGAACCAATCAAAGTCATTACAACGATGTGACCTGCTGTCATATTTGCAAAAAGACGAATCATCAAAGCAAATGGTTTTGTCAATGTCCCCAAAATTTCTATTGGCATCATAATAAACTTCATAGGAACTGGAACACCCGGCATCCAAAAAATATGTTTCCAATAATCTTTTGAACCAGAGAAAGTTGTAATCAAATAAGTTACAATTGCTAAACAAAATGTAATCGCAATATTACCCGTAACATTGATCCCAAAAGGCATCAAACCTAAAACATTCAAAAACAAGATAAAAAAGAATACAGTCAATAGATAACCCATAAATCTCTTATACTTATGTCCAATGTTTGGAATTGCAATATCATCTCTTACAAAAATAACAAGTGGTTCAAGGAATTTTGCAGCACCAGAAGGAACAAGAGATTTTTTATAAGATCTTGCCATTCCTCCGAAAAGCACAATCATAAAAATAGCAACTAAGAAGATAACCAAAACACTTTTCGTGATAGACAAATCTAAAACTCTCTTTTCAGTTGGGTGATGATCTTTATCTAATGTCAAAGTTCCTTTAGAATCTGTTCTGTAGATTTTTTCGTGGTTAAGTGTATAAAATTTACCATTACTTTCTACCGGAGAACCGTGGATAAACTCGTGCCCATCTACGCCTTCCGTATTACTCATAAAGAAATGAAATCCTTCATCATAAATAATAACCGGCAAAGGAAAACCAATATGGTGACCACCTTTCACCATTAGGGCAACATCGTGAGCATCCAAAATGTGATGGTCTACGAACTCTTTAACTTCCTTTCTTCTCTCTTCTTTTCCAGAAAGTTCAGGAGTTTCAGTTACAGGCTTACCGTGTTGGTTTTCAACATTTTCGTGCTGAGCAAAAGCAGTTGCAAACATTAATAAACTGTAAAATAAAATTGCCGTTTTCTTTAGCATCGGTAGATTTTTTTTTCGTTTTGCAAAAATAGACTATTTTTTCTCTTTAGAAGAATTAATTTACTGTTTTTTGTCATAATTAATTAACTGAATTGCATAATATGTAAGCAACGTTGTCAGAATGAAATATGGAATAATAAAATGGAATTTATAATTCGGAATTGCTTCGAAATGAAGCTTGTTTTTTACAAGGAACATCAGCCCAAATTTCATGACAATCAGTCCTATCATTGCAAATCCTAGGTATTGCGGAAGAATTTTGTTAATCAAAATAATCAAGGTTATCATCATCATAAAAATGATTGTAAGAAATAAATAAAACTTGATTATCGTGACTTCATCCAAATGAAATGCAAATTTCCAAATTGCGAAATGTATAATAAATGTGAGAAAAAATATCACACTGATAATTAGATTACTTTTGTTTTGCATTATCCTGTTCTTCTTTATTTAAAATTTCGAGTCTCTTCACAGTTGTGTATAATGAAAGGCAAAGTCCACTGAGACCAATCACCAAAACCAAAACATTGGAACCGGTTTCAAAATACAAATCCAACTGATGTCCGCCCCAAAAAGAAATCCCAATAATAAAAAGCATCTGAAAAACGACAGACGAATACTTTCCATATTTTCTAAGGGAATCGGAGGCGTTATTTTTTTTGTCTTCCAATTTTTGATTTTTGCAAAAGTAAGGAAAATCTGCTTTGGAGTTTTGAACGCAAAGTGCGCAAAGTTTTTTTTATTTGATTCTATGTTTTTAAGCTCACAAAGACGCTTCGCTCAGCAAGGATATTCTTACATTTTGTCATTCTAAAAGAATCTAAACTTAACTGTCGAGATTCCTTTGGAAAGACAAAATTGTATTTATTTCAAATATTGTTTTACGTTGAATCTGCAGCCCGACTAGAGCGTAAATCCTTTTTTGCAATTACTCAACTTCTATTGAATCTGAAATCTTTCTGCAAAAAAGATTGACTTCGTCGAACCTAAAGGTTTGGGAGCGGAAGGCGGATTAAGCTGCCCAAATAAAATAAACGATGACTGATAAGTGATGATTGATAATTCTAGAGTATGATTCTCTAACTTTCGTTTAAATTTTCTTATTTTTGCAACCTTAAATATCTTATTAAAGTTATGTTTAACAGTTTACAAGACAAGCTAGATAAAGCGCTTCATAATATTTCCGGACGTGGAAAAATCACGGAAATCAACGTTGCAGAAACGGTAAAGGAAATCCGAAGAGCATTGGTGGATGCCGATGTAAATTATAAAGTTGCCAAAGACCTTACAAAAAGAGTTCAGGATAAAGCGATTGGTGAAAACGTTTTGACATCACTAACGCCGGGACAATTGATGACGAAAATTGTTCATGACGAATTGGTAGATCTGATGGGTGGTTCACAAGAGGGGATCAACCTTTCCGGAAAACCTACTGTGATTTTGATTGCCGGTCTTCAAGGTTCTGGTAAAACGACTTTCTCAGGAAAATTAGCCAACTATCTGAAACAAAAAAGAAGTAAAAAACCACTTTTGGTAGCTTGTGATGTTTATAGACCTGCGGCGATCGACCAGTTGAAAGTTCTGGGAACTCAAATCAATATTGAAGTTTATACTGAAATCGACAATAAAAATCCTGTAGCGATTGCTGAGAATGCGATTAATTATGCCAAGTCGAAAGGCTTTGACACGATTATCGTGGATACGGCTGGTCGTTTGGCGATTGATGAGCAAATGATGAATGAAATCAAGTCTGTTCATCAAACCATTAAACCGACCGAAACGCTTTTCGTTGTAGATTCGATGACAGGACAGGATGCTGTGAATACGGCAAAAGCCTTCAATGACACTTTGAATTTTGACGGAGTTGTTCTTACCAAATTGGATGGTGATACCCGTGGTGGAGCTGCGTTAACAATCCGCTCTGTGGTTGAAAAACCAATCAAATTTATCTCTACCGGAGAAAAAATGGAAGCATTGGACCTTTTCTATCCGGAAAGGATGGCTGACAGAATCCTTGGAATGGGAGACGTTGTTTCCTTGGTTGAAAGAGCTCAGGAACAATTTGATGAAGAGGAAGCTAAAAAACTTCATAAGAAAATAGCAAAGAATGAATTTGGTTTCGATGACTTCTTAAAGCAAATCAACCAAATCAAGAAAATGGGTAATATGAAGGATTTGATGGGTATGATTCCTGGTGTTGGAAAAGCGATTAAAGATGTTGATATCAATGATGATGCATTCAAACACATTGAAGCGATTATCCACTCGATGACACCAGAAGAGAGAAGAAGACCTTCTATCATCAATGTTTCCAGAAAGCAAAGAATTGCTAAAGGTGCAGGAAGAAAATTGGAAGATGTCAATTCCTTGATGAAGCAATTTGACCAAATGGGTAAAATGATGAAGATGATGCAAGGCCCTCAAGGTAAACAAATGATGCAGATGATGAGCAAAATGCCAAATATCCCTGGAATGGGTGGCGGTTTGTTTGGGAAGTAATAAGAAGAATTGTTATATAAAACAAAAACTCCAAAGTATATCTACTTTGGAGTTTTTGTTTGTATAAAAAAAACATTCCTAATTATCATCTATTGACCCGACATAAAGAAGAGGTTTTTGATTTGGTCCTTCTAAAGAACAGTCAATTTTTCCATTTTTGGAAACTTCCATCTTAACAAGATTAATATCTTTTTGGTCATTCAGAAAGTAATTTAATAAAATACTTCCGTTATCTTGATCTGTACGAGCAACTGTAAAATCTAAAGACGTTAGTTCTATTGATGATCTGTTACCCCTAGACTCTTTCTCGTTCAGCGGTAAATTTATTATAAATTTGTCATTAGTAACAGAAATACCAACATGTTCTAGAGATGAGGTAGGCACGTTAGAAGTTAAAATTCTTCCAGTACCAGCAGGTGTTGAAAAAGTTGTTCGCCCATCATATCCGCTTACTAAAAAATCAAATTTGTTGTTATAAACCTTTGTTTTTAGTTTTTCGTAAGATACTTGATTAGAAGCACAAGATGCTAATACAAAAAGTATAAAATTTAATATTACTAGTTTTTTCATATTAATATAAGTGTAAGGTTAAAAAAACCGCCTTGAAGGCGGTTTTAAAAATTTTAGTTTACGTCCCAAAAAACTTTTGAGCTATATTTATCCCCACCATTAATTTTTGCAGCAGCAGCGGCAACATTAGCAGCGTTATTATTTCTCTCATTTAATGGGTAAGGCATTCTTCTAACCAAGCCAAACTCTGCAGTTGGTGCATTATTTAGAACCGGATAATCTAATCTTCTCCAAAAATTCCAAGCTTCAATACCTCTGTTGTACATTGCTACCCAAGCTTCTTCACCTATTGATTTCTTCCAGTTTGAAGCATCATAAGGGTGAGCTGCTAAATATAGCGCAATTTCACCATCATTTACACCCCACTCATTCATCGAAGCAGTTACAGCACTAGTATAATAACTAGATGCAGATCCCCCAACAGCAAATCCTCTAGCAGCAGCTTCAGCCAACATAAATTTAACATCTACATCATTGAAGATAACTCCTGGAGCAGTAGATTCTTTAATTTTATCTGTTACTCTTGTAAAGTTACCATAAGTGTTTAGTGTACCATAAGTTCCTCCAACATAGTTTTCAGCGTTAATAACTTGTCCTACAGAAACACTTTTAGCGCCTGGAGCAGTAGCAATAGTAACAGAGTTAGTACCTACTACAGTAACTTTTCCAATATACGAATCATCAGCTAAACCACTACCGTTATCATTTATGAATATAGCTTGTCCGACAACCGGAATAGCAGCAGCTGGTATGTTTTCTTCAAATGTAATTGTTTGTAAACCCGCACCAGTAGTTTCTGATACTGTCCCTAAATTTCTATTTAAGTTTTCACCAAAATAATAAATCCTACGAGGATCACTATTTGCCTTTAAGAAATTGACATATATATTGGAAGGTAAAAAATCATTTCTACCACTTGCAACCAAATTCTGATAAACCGGATTTGAAAACTGTCCATTATCAAATAAAAATTGCAACGCATTACTACTTGTGATAACACCTCCAGCATATGCACTTTCAACTAAAACTTTGGCTTTTGATGGATTAACATCGGCAAGATTCAGACCCATTTGAAGCTTAATAGTGTTAGCTACTTTTATCCAATTTTCCATATTGTAAGCACTTGGATAAAACTGATCTACCTGCCCACCAGCTTCATTATAATAACTTGGCATATCTACACTTACAGAAGCAATAGCAGCATTGATTCTCGCTTCTAAATCTGCATAAATTGTAGCGGCATCATCATACTTTGGTTGCAGATTCAAATCACCTGTTTGATACTTAAGAGCTTCGGAATAAGGAATATCACCATAAGTATCTACTAAATTGGCCCAAGCAAATACTGATAAAATCTCCATAATTGCAACTTTATTTGCTTTGATTTTTGCAACTTCAGCTGGAGAGTACGCAAGATCTTCAGTTTCGTTAGCAACATAACCTTTAGCTCTGGATAATGGTCCAATTACCTCGCGGAACATGTTGTTGAAATGAAACTGATTTTGGTTTCTTTGGTCAAAATAATAGTTAGTTTCACCAGTATATGTAGTTTCTGTCCATTGTTGAGTGAAAAAACGAGTGATATTCTCATTAACACTTGGAGAAACGTGCTGGTTTGCAAGATAATAAGAAGCTGTTGTAAGCACGTTAATAGATGGAACTATCACAGGGTTCTTAGGATCTACGTTTAGAATTGTCGTATCACTTTCGCACGAGGTTAAACCCACAAATGCAAGTGATGATAAACTTAATATTTGAATTAATTTTTTCATTTTTTTACTGTTTCGCATTAAAATTTAATATTTACATTAAATCCAAAATCTCTAGTAGTTGGTAAGATTCCTATTGAGTTACCTCTTGATCTAATTCCACCACCAACTCCAGCTTCTGGATCTCCGTAAGGAAGATTTTTATGGATAATCCACAGGTTTCTTCCAACAAGAGATAAAGTTACATCTTGCAAGAATGTACTTTGAAGAATGCTCTTAGGTAAAGAGTATGATATACTAGCTTCTCTCAATTTAACATAAGATGCATCATAAACATATCTACTATTAGGAGCATTTGTATAACCTTCCGGCTGGTAGCTATAGTAGTTTGTTTCGTTAAGAACTGCTGTACCATTTGCTCTAATACCTCCTACCTGAGTAGTATTTGGATTACCATTAGCATAAACACCAGGTAAAATTACGCCTGTAGGATTTCTCCATTCAGGCGATACAGTATCAGCATACAAGCCGCCTGCATAACCATACCATAAATCTGTTGAGAAAGTATCACCACCTTGTTGAACATCAATTAAGAAGCTTAATGAAATTCCTTTATAGCTAAATGTATTTCTTAAACCTCCTGTCCAGTCTGGTGTAATATTACCAATTACTTTTGGAGCTGTTTTTGCCCAAAGACCATTAGCTTGTACAACTCTTTGTCCATTTTCATGGTATACATAATCTGTACCTACCAACGAACCAAAAGCCTGACCTACACTTGCATTAAGTGTAACACTTCCCTGATATGCGCCTAACTGATAATTATCAACACCATTTAAGTCAACAACGATGTTTTCATTTTTTGCCCAGTTAGCAACTAAATCCCAAGAAAAGTCTTTTGTTCTAATTGGCGTAACATTTAATGCTACTTCTACTCCTTTATTATCAATTCTACCAGCATTAAAGACCATTTGATTAAATGTTGTAGCATTCGAAATTGGTAAATTAATAATTTGATCGGTAGTTCTGTTATTATAGTAAGCGAAATCGATACCTAATCTTCTCTTGAAAAACTGTAGCTCTGTACCTACTTCAAATTCTTTAGATCTCTCTGGTTTCAAATTAGGATTCTTCAAAATATTAGAAGTATCGAACATAACAACTCCATTATAATTACCTAAAGAAGTGTAAGTATTCACTAAGTTATAAGGATCTGTAGATCCCCCTACGACAGCGTAATTTCCACGAATTTTCCAAAAACTTAACCAATCTTGATTAATTAAATTAGACAAAATTACAGACCCAGCAACAGATCCATAACCGTAAGTTCTGTTGTCTTTTGGTAAAGTAGATGCTTGATCCACACGATAGGTTCCATCTATATAATATGTATCTTTGTACCCAATCGATGCTGTAGCATAGGCACCAGAAGTAACTGATCTTTGAAGTGTTTCAGCTGCAGGTTTAACTACACCTTGAGAGTTTGAAAGAGCATAAAGTCCTGGAACAACCAAGCCTCCCTCTGTCGAAGCATAAACATTTTCGTTTCTATTTCTTCTAACGTTTGCACCAATGATACCAGAAATATCAAGATCATCTGTGATATCAAATCCGTAGTTTAAGAAAGCGTCAAAGTTAGTTTCTGTTCTATTAATATCTTGTCTAGAGTATCCTGACTCAACATTGTTACCAGAAGCTCCCCAAGCTCTAGGTACTGATCCAGCAGCTAATCTATTCTCAATTACCATATCCATCATATCATGAGATAATTTTGCAGTAAAATTAATCTTCTTTGTAAAAGAATATGTTAATGAAGCATAGCTAAAACTTCTTGTTCTTCTGTCAGACTGATAACTTTCGTATCTTAAAAAATATGGATTATCCCAGTAATAAGGTCTTATATCGTCTGGTGCGTGCCAGTTCCAAGTAATGTTCTTTTTTGTTCTGAAATAAGCATCTCTTTGTTCAATAATATCAGTATTAACATTCCACCATTGTCTGAAAGCTGACATCGTATTATCTGAATAACCTGTCTCGTTTCTTCCTTTAGTATTTTGCAATGTTAAAGAAGAATAAACAGAAGCTCTTAACTTATCAGTTAAATCGTAATTAAACTTTGTTGATATCGTATTTTTTTTCAATTCTGAATTAGGCAAAATACCATTCATTAATTGATTAGTGTAATTCAACAAGAAATCACCTTTTGGACCTGCCTTTTGTAAAGATAAAGTATTTGTATAAGTATTGGCCGTTTCAAAAAAGTCAACTGGCGTATGCTTTCCAGCAACATAAGGAGTCATTTTACCATAATTAGGAGAAGTAACATCAAAACTATCCCAATTATAAAGCATACTTCCATCATATGCAGGACCTAGAGAGGCATCATCACTAAAGTTAGAATAGCCATCATAGTTAAAATAGTCACCATATCCACCTCCAAATTTGTTTTGGTATTTTGGGAAAGTTGATTTATCTATAGAACCAACACTTACACCAGAATTAAGAGTAACACCCCATTTGTTGTCATCTTTTCCTCTACCAGACTTAGTTGTAATTACTATAACGCCATTAAGACCTCTTTCTCCGTAAAGTGCGGATGCTGCTGCACCTTTTAATACATTTATAGACTCTATATCTTCTTGATTGACATCAGAAAGAAAATTTCCATAATCATATTGCCCAGAAAGAGAAGTGTTACTAACTGGTGAACCATCTATAACGATTAATGGACCACCAGCATTTAAAGATTTATAACCTCTAATTACCAAATTAGAAGAACCACCAAAGTTATTATTGGTGTTAACCTGTAAACCAGCTACCTTACCAGATAACTGAGAGGCAACGTTACCTGTATTAGTAGTTCCTTTAGTAATTGCATCAGATTTAATTTCTTGAGATGCATATCCTAAAGATTTCTTGTCTCTCTTGATACCCAAAGCCGTTACAACAACGCCTTCAATATCTTGCGTTTTAGCTGAGTCTTGTACCGTTTGCGCAGAAACCATTGCAAAAGACGACGAAAGAACCACTGCCAACACACTTGTTGTTAATTTTTTCATATCAAATCAAATTTTTCAATAAACAAAAATGCAAAACATTATTAATATATACAACATAAATTCTTAAAAATTTGTTAATAATATTTATTAAAGCCTTACTAATACATAACTTTGCAATATTATTTTTTATTATGCAACTAATACAGAATTTTTCAATCGACCTTATAGAAGCAGGTTGCGATGAAGTCGGAAGAGGTTGTTTAGCCGGACCTGTCGTGGCTGCGGCTGTAATAGTTGATAAAAATTTTAAGCAAAATTTGGTTAACGATTCTAAAACGTTAAATTTCAAAACCAGACAGAATCTTGACCTATATATCCGTGAAAATGCAGTTGATTTTGCTATTGCGGAATTATCGCCGGCATTTATAGACGAACATAATATTTTAAATGCCAGCCTGCACGCCATGCATCGTGCACTTGATCAGCTTAATACGAGACCTGAATTGATTTTAGTAGATGGCAACAAGTTTCATCCTTATAATTACATTCCGCATCATTGTATAATTAAAGGGGACAGCAAGTATCTTTCAATTGCAGCTGCTTCGATTTTAGCTAAAAACTACCGTGATAATCTGATGATCAAACTTCACGATGAATTTCCGGATTACGGTTGGAATACCAATTTCGGTTATTGTACCAAAACACACCAAAAGGCTTTGAAAAAATTTGGCCCAAATATCCATCACAGAAAATCATTCCGTTTAGAATATGATGTAGAAATCGATTAGTTTCTAAAAAACAAATTTGTAAATTGCTTCCTCTATACATAAGGTAATGCAAAACTCATATTCTGTTATCAACGCATCTGCTGGTTCAGGTAAAACTTACACACTCGTCCAGAGGTTGTTGATGATCTGTCTCAGATCTCCCAATCAATCGGATGCAATCAGAACTATTATTGCATTAACGTTTACGAACAAAGCCGCCAACGAAATGAAGGAAAGAATCCTTTTCTATCTTGGTGAGTTTGTAAAAGAAGACTATTCCGAAAATCAAGATCTCATAAATATTCAAAAAGCACTTGCAGAACAAGGCTACCGAATCACATTAGATGATTTGAGACACCGTTCCCAGAAAGTTCTCGATTATATTTTACACCACTACTCTACGCTTAACATCGGAACGATTGATAAGTTCAACTCCCGCTTGGTAAAGAGTTTTTCTTATGAATTAGGATTGGCTCAGAACTTCAATCTGGAAATCCAGCCGGAACCTTACCTGATAGAAGCAGTGGACAAGATGCTGGACGAGATTGGTGAAGAACAAACTGTTTCCGAAGCGTTTATGGATTTTGTCAATTACAATCTGGACAATAATGAGCGGGTCAATCTGAATCAAACCCTTTATAACTCGGCGAAAAAATTTGTGAATGATATTCATTACCAGCCTTTGCAGGATAATAAAGATTTTGAATGGCAGGCTTATGAAAACAAGAAAAATGAGTTGCGGAAAAAAATCAGTGATAACAGAATCCAATCCTCGCAACTTGCGACACAAGCTTTAGAATTAATAAAAACCCGAGGAATTGATATTGAAGATTTTGCCCAAGGTAAGAATGGTTTAGGAGGATTTTTCCAAAAAGTTCAGGATTTTTATAATAAAAAAAGAGACGGATTTCCTTTTCCCTCCAACGAAGATTCAGCATTGACAACTTATTTCAAAGGAGCCGCCGCAAAATCAAAACATAAACAAAGTGACATCGAGGAAATTCTGCCGCAACTGATTTCCTGGCGAAAAGATATAATCGACCTTTATATTGATTCTCAGAAAAAAGAAAAAATCCTGGAAGCGATTCTACCTTTGAAAGTCAACGCCGATATCCAGAAAAAGCTGTTGGAAATCGAAGAAGAAAACGACTTGGTTTTGCTTTCGAAATTTAATATTATCATTAATGAAAATCTTCGAAATGAGCCTTCTGCATTCATTTATGAGAAAGTAGGAACTCAATTTCAGCATTATTTTTTTGATGAGTTTCAGGATACTTCAGCGATGCAGTGGCAGAATTTTTTACCACTTAGGGACAACAGCATTACTTCGGACAATACAAGTTTTACGATTGTCGGTGACCCGAAACAGAGCATCTACCGATTCCGAGGAGGCGAAAGTGAACTGATGCTGAACATCATCAATCAAACTGAAATCACACCAAAATTTGCAACCGCTGAACACCTTAGATTCAATTGGCGAAGCGCTAAAAATATTGTCGACTTCAATAATCGGTTGTATGATTTTATGTCTCAGGCTTTGAATAATGAGCATCAAAAAATCTTTGGTGAAAATGCTGTTCAGGAAGCACAATCCAACCTGGAAGGCCGAGTCAAAGTTCATCTTTTGGAAAACTCGGTGAAATCTATTTTTTATGAAGAATCTGCTGAGAAAATGCGAAATGACATCCAGGAATGTCTGGATAATGGATTTACGTTTTCAGACATAACGATTCTTTGCCGAGGAAATAATGATATTTTTAATTATTCCCAACTATTAGGAAATCTGAAAGTCCAGTACAATGGAAAAGAAACCCATATCAAAACCATTTCTGAGAAAGGATTGACACTTGATTTATCTTTTACAATCAAAGCTTTAATTGAATATTTGAACTGGGAAATTACACCAAAGAATCGTCAGTTTCTGGTTAAAATGATGTACTTTTTGAATGTTTCCGGCAGAATCACAATGACAGATTTCACCTCTGAAATCAAAACCATTCTGAATCTGGAATCTAAGTCAGAAATCGAAAATTATATCGATTCTCATTATCATATTAAATTGATCCAAAATGATGTTCCGCAACTTAATCTTTATAATTTCATAGAATACTACATTCAGGAATTTTCGGTTGAAAATAAGGAAACAGATTTCCTTCTTAACTTTCTGGAAATGCTTTTCAATTACACACAAAATGCTGGTGCTACATTGAAAGAATTCCTGAAATTCTGGGATGACGAAGCTTCGAAAATCAGCATCCAGGCGAGTGAGAATATCGATGCCGTTCAGATTATGACGATTCATAAAGCTAAAGGTCTTGAGTTTCCTGTTGTTTTTATCCCGATGCGAAACGAAAACAGCGACAAAAAATTCTCCGAATGGTACGACCTCAACAGTGAAGATGAATTGAAAACCGTGATTTTGACTCAGTTTTCTTCCGAGCTGGAAACGTATGACGAAGGTTTAGCTCAATTCAATTTTGAAAATTCTTACCGGAATAAGATTGATCGCTTCTGCATCCAATATGTAGCAACTACAAGACCTGTGGAGCAGCTTTTCTTGTACCTGGAAAAGCCGAGCAAATCTTCTAATCATCTTGAATTATTTGATTTTGTGACAGAGTTTCAGCCGACAGAAAACGGAGAAAAGTTAGATTCGTTTGATATTTTCCCTGTTACTGATTTAAGAAAAAAGAAAGGGAAAAAGAAAAAAGAGTATCTGTCAGAAAACATCAATTCAATTTCCCAGAAAACCGAAAAAGCTTCGAATATCGAAATTGCTACGACTTCTAAAAATTATCAAAATCGCGTAGAGCACGTACGAATGGGAATTTTCACGCACGAGATTTTATCTAAAATCAAAACTAAAAAAGATGTTTCCAAAGTTCTAAACGCATATCTTCTGGAAGGTATCATTACCAATGAAGAACAAAAATCAATTTGGGAAAGGATTGAAAATGTTCTTACTGATGTTAATTATTCTGCTTATTTTGCAGAGAATCTGAAAATCATCAATGAAAGAGAAATGTTTGCAACAGAAAATGAGCAATCCAAAACCTATCGTCCGGACCGCTTGATTGAAACTGAAAATGGTTTCATCATCGTAGATTTCAAAACTGGCGAAGAAAAGGAGAAAGACCAGAAACAAGTGGAAACTTATAAAAATAAGCTGGAACAATTTGGGAAGAAAGTCATCAAAACAGACGTGATCTATATATAAACAAAATCCCGAGAAAATAATTTCCTGGGATTTGCTTTTTTATTTTTTTACGACTGTCACAACTTGACCTTCCAGCTTCGTAATATTATCAAAAATTTGCTTGAACGCCGGATAATATTCTTTCGGGTAAACCGGATCTTCAACTGTTGTCGTGGTTTCGACAGTCAGTTTATTGCCTTCCTGCGTTACTTTGTAAACATATTGGATGGCATTATCCTCTGTTCTGAATTTTTTGGACTTTGGTACATTTTCAAAAACATAGCCGTCCGGCAAAGTGATGGTCACTTTTTTGATTTTATCGTAGCCTGTATAGAGTTCTATTGGTGAACGTCTCTCCTCAGTCTGGTCAAATTCGTGGGATTTATTGTATAAAAATAGTAACGGATTAAATACTAACTTACCGCCAATGCCGTCCACAAAAGAATCAGAATCGAAGTCGAAGCTGGTTTGGAAATCATTATTGTCTAACAGCTCTGTTTTGATGTTGGTATAAGGAAATTTATATCTTTCTTTATAGCTGGAATTTTGATATTCGTTTTTATCCTCATTATAACTTTCGTTATTCATCATTGCATATAACTGGGTATCTCTGTCTGAGAAATTACCGGAGACTGTCCCATCCTGATTTAGTTTTGCATCTACAGTCAGGAAAGTCTGGCTCTTGCCCGGACAAAAAATATTCACTTTTTTAGCTTCTTTTTCCGTCATAATATAACCATTATAATTAAGAGCTGACGGACGGATTAGATTTGGCAAAGTCATCTTAGATGTTGCATCATAAATCATCGCTTTTCCATCAATCTCAAGAAATGCCAAACAGTAATTAAGCTGATTAATTGATGGCGAATGATCCAAAAGCAAACCACGTCTTATGGTTGATAATACAACAGGTTGTGCATCCAAATCTGCACTTCGCATCAACAAAACCATTAGCAGATTGATTTCGCCAGAACTTCCAACTTTGCTGGAAATAAGTTCCTTGATGCCTTTACCTTCTTCCGAACCTACTGTATAATTATTATTCCAAGTGTAATTTTTCTGAACAAATTTCAGAATAGCTGCTGCTTTTTCCTGCGGAGAGTTGATACTTTTTATGTCTGCCGGAAGAAGATCTTTTACATAAGATTTCTTTTTCAGCTGATCTCCAAAATACTCAGATTCGTACAATTGTTTGCGGATATCTGACCAAGACACGGCATAAGATTTGAAACCTCCCAAGTCTCCGGATTCATAAGCTCCGGGCGTTCTTGTGATATTGGTAGAGTTAAGTTCAGCTCTGATGGATGTTCTGTAATTATCCAGATTATGAACATATTTTTCATCTCTGTATGGCGCAATATTTTCGTAACCAAATCTGTAGGTATAATACTCGCCTCCATAGATATTTTTATCTGCAACATCTCTGTTTTTTGGTGTCAAGCTTCCTTTATAATCTATATTAAATCCCAGATACTTCGGAAAATCAAGCACATAATCGAACCGTCTGGTCGGCACATTATCTTCTACCGTAATTTTATCTACAGACCAAACATAAGGTGACAGAATACTGTATTTGTACTCGATAACAGAGCCATCCTTTACATTTTCAAAAGCAAATTTGGTAACTGTATAGTTTTTGGATTCTTTGGATTTATATTTAGAATTTTTCTCTACAGCTGTAGTTTCTATTTTATCATTAACCAAATTGTAAGTGACCACCTTCAAAGACGTTACTCTTTCTGACTTGTTATTTTTGCCATCGTAAGTATAAATTTCTTGGTTGAGGAATTTCTCTGCCTGATCCTTTTTATAGATTTTCACTCGGCTTACCACGTCAAGATTCAACATTCCATCCGTAATATAATAGTGATAAGATTTATAAATAATTTCCGCCGATTCTGATGGATTTTTGGCATACGAAGTTAATTTCAGATCTTCTATATTCAGCTTCGGTAAGTCAAGATATTTGTACTGACCAAATACCGGCAATAGCAGACAGGTCAGTACGATTTGTAAAATTTTGGTTTTCATCATGCGTTTTTAAATTTTGGTTATTAAGATTTTTGTAGCGTCTATATTATTAATTTGCTTTCTAAATTTGATATAACTTGAGATTTTATCGACAGGGATAATGCCTTTATTCAATTGGAATTTTCTTTTAACAATAATTTTATCATCTTTTTGAGAAAACTCCATGGAATAATTCCCGTACTCTGAATCAATTTTCTTTGCTAATGGAAGTTCGGTAAATTTGTAATTTTTAGGAATCGAATACTCTATTTCGTAATCATCCGTAAATCCAAACGCAACTTCTACAGGAAACTTTCTGTTCTCAGAATTTTCCAAATAAAATCCACTATCTGCAACTGGTAATGCTCTGAAATAAATATCATTTCCTAATGCTTTTGAAAAGTTGTTCGCCTTAAAATTGATATCAAAAGACAACTTCCCGTTATCTCTATCGTTATTTAAATTATCATAATTGATTTCTGAAAAATTAAGAAAATTAAAATCTTCTTTCAAAGAATTTTTGAGTTCTTCGCTAGTCATCGACATTTTACCTAATTGAAAATCATAAAGTCCACCGGTAAAAGCAAATTTAAAAGTTCCCGATAGCGAGTTATCTTCAGAAATTTGAGCAGCAAACCGCATTTTTTCTTCACTGTCTTCCGATTTATAGGTAGGTGTATTGACAACTTTGGTCATTTTATCATCAATTAAAACTACATTTCTATTGCGTGTAGAATATCCCAAATGATTGAAAGCAATATTTTGACTTGTATTCTCTAACCATATATCGCCTTCTTCTGTAGGGATATAGAGAATCACGTGATTACCACCCATTTTAGGGAAATTTTCGTCAAATTTCATTGGGGTATTATCCATATAAATCTTTGCATAATATGATGGGATTCCCGCCGCTTTCAGCAAAACTCTCATATAATTAGTCAATGCTTTACAATCACCGTAAGCTTTTTTTCTCACCTCATCTGCCACCATCGGCTGCCAGCCACCAATGCCTATTCCAACAAAAACATATCTGGTCTTTTTTTGCATGTATTGATAGATTTTCTTGACCTTTTCCGAAGTAGAACCGGTAAGATTAAGACCATTAATCTCATTCTGAATTTCTGGTGTAATAACCGAAACTGGTTCTATCAAAGAACTATACCATTTTGCTAAACTTTGCCAGCTGGAAAAATCACCGCACTTTTCTTTCAGACAAGCTTTGTCCAATGCAAATTCTATTTTAGGAAAAATGGTTTCCGGATCTGGTGCATACTTTTCTACTTGGTAAGCCGGAATATTTTTATAAGTCGCCACTAAATTATTCCCGGATTCTGAAACTTCAACTTTACCAAAAGAAGTGTCTGTGATTTTTTTTCTAAGATTAATTCCAGATTCATTTGTAAAACCAACACTCCAATTTTCAACAGAAACATTAGCCGATAAAAATGGCTGAAGCTCTGGTAAAAAGGCAGTGTCAGAAGTTTTGACAGTATATGTCAATTCGATAGTATAAGGATAAACTGGCTGGATTATTCTACTAGCCAATGCACGATAATCTGAGTAAAGATAAGAGTCGTCTGATTGACTGATATCATTCAAATCACTTTTTGAATAAGTCTTTATCAGTTTTCCAAACTCATTAAAAACTTTGAGTTTGACATCAGAGATTCTACTGTATTTATTATAGGAGATATAAGCATACGAGTATTTTTCACCAGCTTTGTTTAAAATAGAAATTACTTTTTTCTCATTGATTTCCATATTGTCCGCAGCCTTGATCAGATATTCAGAACTGTAATTCCTGATTACAGCATTCGCATCTTTCTTAAGCTCTTCCGGGATTTCTGAGATAGCGTAATTTTGTGAAAACATCTTGACAGATATTAACACAAAGAGGGTTATTAGTTTTTTCATCAATAAAATAAAATTAATTCTCTGCAGCTGGATTGAAAACCCTTTGCGCCAATTCCTGGTCAAAGAGATACAATGCAGACGGATTGTCTTTTACCATTTTGATCTTGGTGACCAAAAGCGATGCGCTAGACTCTTCTTCCACCTGCTCATTGATAAACCATTGTAAAAAGCTTGTGGTTGCAAAATCGCCTTCGTCATTCGCTGCCTTTACGATATTGAAGATACTTTTCGTCACCAGTCTCTCGTGGTCTAGAGCTTTCTCAAAAATCTCCTGAGCGTTGTTGAATTCGTGTGGAGGTTTTGGAACTTCATTCAGGATGATTTGTCCGCCGATGTCGTTCACATAATCAAACATTTTGTCTGCGTGCATCAATTCTTCTTTAGATTGTACTCGGAAATAGTTTCCAATCCCTTCCAAATCTTGCGCATAAAACCAAGCGCTCATGGAAAGATATAATTGTGCGGCGTATTGTTCTTTGGTAATTTGTTCGTTGACAAGCGTAATAATTTTCTCTGAAACCATAACTTTATGTATTTTTTTATGAAATTTTAACTTTAAGACCCAAATATAAAAAAAAGAGCCGTTAAAAAATAACGACTCTCTCTGAAATTAATCACTAACTAAAAACTATTTAACAACCGTAGCATCCACTTTTTTTCTTGCTTGGAAGTGCTCTTTTCTTTCTGCCATTTTTTTAGCCTTCAACTCCTGGAACTTTTTATATTGCTCAGGCGTTAAGATTTTCTGCATTTCAGCTTCATTTTCTTTCATCTTCTGCATTCTGTCTTCTTTTTTAGCTGTCATTTCTTGCTTTCTTTCAGCAGCTTTAGATTCGTGCAAAGCTTTGATTTGAGCAACTTGGGCATCAGTCAAATTCAATTCTTGTTTCATTTGCTGCAAACGTTCTGCTTTTTTCTGAGTGAAATCTGCTTTTGTAGTTGTTTGTGCAAATCCGAAAACACCTAGTCCAAGAAATGCCGCGCTTAAAATTAATTTTTTCATTTTTTTTCGATTTTAATATTTATAAATTTTATCTGTTGGTTTGATATCTTAAAAATTATAAGGTTAAGGTCTTAAATTATAATTTTTTGTTAAATCTTATTTTTATCTTGAAACCAATCTATTTCCGGAGTTTCTGCTGCTGTTTTCAGATCTTGGTGCAGAATTTCTTTGATTTCCATTGCTTCTGTTTTCTATTCTTCTTTCAGAATTTTGATTTTGTCTGATGCCACCTTGGTTTCTGATTCCTGCATTTTCATTCGTTCTTACATTTTCATTTCTGGGATTTCTGATCCCGCCAAGATTATTTCCATTGGACAGATTTCTTGGATTCTCATTTCGTATTCCATTATTTCTAATGTTATCATTTTGAGTTCTGATATTTCCATTATCATTTGATCTCACACCTTCATTTCTTGGATTTCTGATTCCGCCAATATTTCCGTTAGAACCACTTCTTGGATTATCATTTCTGATTCCGTTGTTTCTGGTTGGATTTATCATTCCTTGGTTTCTAACATTTTCTCTAAATCCTTCTTTGAAATTTCCTCGGTTCACTTTGTAGATATTAATATTCACATTTCTATAAACTGGTCTTACAGGATATCGTCTTGCATAGAAATTCACGCAACGGTTTCTGTAATAAACAAAAGGACTTGCTCCACGGAAATAATTATTTTGATAAACTACAAAGATTCTTGGCCCCAGGATATTTTGCAAAGCATAGAATCTGTCATAATACCATCTGTCAGGATTCCATCTGTAATAAGAATTCCAGGCAGCGTAAGAAGCAAAACGATTATTTAGCATCATAATCTGGTCAATCTGGAAAGGTGTCAATCTATATTGGACAAAAAACTGATTCCAGTTTACAGAAAAAACAGCCTGTCTGTAATCGTTATAATAACCTTGGTAATATTGATCCGGATAATAATCTGCAGGATAGTTGTAATAATAATCGTCCGGATAATCATAAGAGTTATCGTAATATTCGTAGCCGTTATATTCGTTTGGGTAAGTATCGTAATAATCTTGTGCAGAAACTAATCCTCCAAAAATAATCGCAAGAGTTAAAAATATCTTTTTCATAACTTTTTATTTTAAAAATTAAATTCGAAAATTCATTTTTCACTTAAAATGAAACTTTCTATCTTTTGGATATTGACGGATAATAAAAGTTAAACGAAAATTTAGATTCCGGATTCAAATTCAATTCAAAAATCAAATTCACACTGATAATCAGCGTGATAATTTTCATTAATTATAACAAAAAAATAACCCTTTCAAAGTTTGAAACTCTGAAAGGGTTTTATGAAAAGTTATTCAAAATAAAATTTTGAATAGGTAAACTTAAAAATTAAAATCGGTCGCTATTTTCAACCCAGCTTGCAATTTTTTGATTGAATCTTTTTTGGGTTTTCAAATCTTCCAAGTTCACGTGCATTCTGTATCGCCAATAATGTGGAAAAACTGCAGGATTATTGATTCTTTCTTCGTCCATATTCGGATTCATCAACTCCTCATCTGTTGCCAAAAATTCCTGAATCGGGAAAATCGCCAACATTGCATCGGTATAAAGATGCTGTTTCATAATCATTTCTGATAATTCCGGAGCCAAATCCCAAGGCGCTGTTCCATATTGCCCTAATTGATTGTTGAAATATTTTTGAGTCAAATTTCTATCCTCGTGCCACCATTGTCTCAGCGTAGAACTATCGTGAGAAGATGCTGTAACAACATTCAGGTAACTTGCATTTTTCGGGTCGTACCAAGCGATATTTTCGGAAGGCATTCTCTGAACTTTCAAAGCGGTAATCGCCAATTTATCCATTACAACCGGAACCGAATCAGGAACCAAACCTAAATCCTCACCACAAATCAACATCGTTGTAGAATTCAGTAAAGCTGGTAATTTTTCCATCGCTTTCTGGTACCAAAGTCCATCCTGGCGTTTGAAGAAATAATCATTGTAAACATCATTCAGTTTCGCTTTTTCCCAGTCCGGAAGATATTTGTAAGAAGTAGTTTTTGCAATGTTAAATCTTGGATGATAAACAATTCCGTTCTCAGTTTCTTCGGTTAAGAATAGAACATTTCCTGCCAGAGAGATCAATTTTTCTTCTGCCCAGTCCCAAGATTCTTTTTTGAAATAATCGGTTAATTTTCTCTGAGTATCAAATTCCGGTTTAAAAGTAATTGTTCCATTATGAGTATCAAAAAATTGATTCTGAACTTTATCTTTCGCATCTCCGAAGTTTTCCCAAAGAATTGGGTCATTCACAAATGGTTTAACATAACGGTCAAAGCTAAATGGAATTTGTCTGTCCGCAAACTCTTTTTCTGTAACAGGAAGCGCTGGATAAAAATATCCCAGCAATCCTTGAGTCGCAGAAATCGGCATTCTCCAGATTCTGAAAAATCCAAGAATGTGGTCGATCCTCATTGCGTCAAAATACTGTTCCAGAACTTTGAAACGTTTTTTCCACCATTGGTAACCGTCCGCTTTCATCACTTCCCAGTTATAAGTAGGGAATTCCCAGTTTTGTCCCAAATCCGAGAATTGGTCTGGTGGCGCTCCGGCCTGGAAATCCATTCCGAACAATTCCGGTTCTGTCCAGGCTTCTACAGAATGTCGGTAAATCCCAATCGGTAAATCTCCTTTTACAGAAATCCCCAAATGATGAAGATATTCTACAGCATCTTGTAACTGCAAATGCAATTGATACTGAACCCAAGCATGAAGCATCAACTGAGAATATTCTTTATGTTTTGGTGAATAAAGTGTTGCTACTTTTCCAGCCACATATTTTTTATGAGTCTTCCATTCATTAAAATTCGGGGTTTTGTATTTGTCTCTCAAAACACAAAATGCAGAGTAAGGCATCAGCCATTCCTCATTATCTTTAATGAATTTTTTGAAGTTTTTATCTTTTAGAATCTTGTCTTTATTCTCTTCGAAAACGGCTGTTGCATACTTCCATTTTCCGGAAATCATCTGCTCGTAATCAATCAAAGACAAGGCATTCAGTTCTGCTTTTTTTGCTTGATAATCTTCAACCAAATCTTTTGGCAAAGCATATTCTAACTTCTCAATCGAAAGATATTGCGGATGAAGTGCATAAACCGAAATCGCTGCATAAGGATAAGAATCTGTCCAAGTGTAATTCGCAGTCGTATCGTTAATAGGTAAAATTTGAATCACAGAAAGCTTGGTTTCATTAGCCCAATCTCCTAGTTTCTTGATATCAGGAAATTCTCCAACTCCGAAACCGTCTTCCGTTCTCAAAGAGAAAACCGGAACTGCAACACCTGCAGAATGCCAAAGCGTATGGTTATCGAATTTGAAATAGTGATCTGCTTTCACATAAAGAATATCTTTGTTCGGATTTCCGAAAACCCAACGATTTTCGCCTGGTTCTACATAAAAAATCTTACCCGTATTTTTGTCTTTAATCGCGTATTTGTAAAGAATCGTTTGATGAGAATTGATTTCTACGCCGGTTTCCCAAACACCGTAATCTGTTTCATTCAGCTCAATGGCTTTTTCATAATCCCAATTTCCCAAAGCATCTACATTTCCAATCAAAACCAATTGCCAGTTTGGATGATAAAGCGGCGCTTCTATTCGAAAAAGATGCGTGTGCTTTTTAACAACTGCTGATTTTGCTGATTGAAATCCTTGCAAACGGTTGTGAAGGATTTTGTTGGTCAAATAATTTTCAGGGAAATTTTTGAGATTCCATTGGTCAAAGATGACAAATTCTTTGAAGCTGTTCGGAAGGTTGAGCTGATGAAAAGGAATTTCTTCCTCCAAAACTCCCCCATCTTCGTTCAAGACAAGATATTTGTATAGAATTGATTTAGAAAAATAATCCAATTCTGTGGTCCAGTTGTTATTTTCGGAATAGTCTAAGTTGTAGTCCCGATACTCCGCTTTGTCCTCGAACAGACGCAAAACGAGTCGCTGGCCAACTTTTGTCCCGAAGTTAACACTAAAGTATAGTTTCATTTATTAAGGTCTATTAATATTGACGCAATTTAACGAATTATTGAATTACAACTAATATTCCCGTAAAAAAATCATTTTTTCGTAATCCTTTCGAGGTAAGCATTAATATTATTGTCCAACGCAACCGTAATTCCGCCTACGTTTTTGGCTTTCATATACATCAGAACTTTTTCGTCTTTTAATGAAAACATTAAGAAATCATTGAATTTATCAGGTGAAATTCCTGCTTCAGCAAAATACTCTAAGTCTACATTATTCTGAATCCAAGCCAAATCTTCCTGCAAATCTTCATATTTGTAGCGATTTTTCAGGCGTCGCGAATTACCCGAAAGCCATTTATAAAGATTATCAATATTAAGTTGAGCAAATACCAAAGGCAACAAAACTTCTTTTGCTTCAACAGGTTTTTCACGTGGCTTTTCTGGTCCTTTTGGTAATCCGATATCTTTTCTGAGTTTTTCCTCCTGAGATTCTGCAAGGTTTTTATTAATGATTTTAACTTCTTCTATCTCTTGCGGAATTTTCTCCAATTTGACTACCTGAAAATTATTACTCGTAATAACTATTTTTCCTAATTTGTAACTTTCCTTAGCAAATCGAATTTCATCACCAATATTCGCATTAACCACAAATTTCCCGTAGGCATCGCTGTATGTTTTTTGATTGGTGGTCATATTCACAATCAGAACCTTGGGAATCAAAACTTCGTCCTCTGACATTACATTTCCTGAAATGTTCTGAGAAAAGATAAAACCCGATAAAATGAGAAGAAGAACCTGTAAAAATCGTTTCAAGCGTTGATAGTTTTGGCCAAAAATAAACTTCTTTGCTAAAATAAAAATACGGTTTAACTTTCGTTAACCGTATTTTTATTATTTATGATTAAAAGTAGATTATCTAACAACAATTTTCTTAGAAACAATTGTTTTTCCATTTTCAGATTCTACATTAACCACATAAACACCGGAAACTAATTTTCCTAATTCAATTCGGTTTTCAGAATTGGAAATATTGGTAATGGTTTGATTAGAAACCAGATTTCCGGAAGCGTTGTAAACTTTCACATTAGCATTTCCTTTTTGATTATTGGCAATTCTTACATTCACAAAACCTTCGGAAACTTTTGTCGGGTAAATATCATTTTTATTAATGTCAACCGCCAATTTATTTGATTTCAAAACATAAGGACTTCCAAGATCATAAATCGGCATATTAAGATTGTTATTCATCTTTTCCGCCTGCAAAGTTTCGAGATTCAAAGTATGGAAAACACCACCTTTTGCGCTTGCCAAAACAATTTTTCCTTCAGAATTAACAGCAGCTCCATTGATAGAAAAATTCTCAGGCAAAGATTTTATTTTCCCAACGAATTTAGCTTTCATATCATTCAAAGACACTTTGAAGATACTTCCAAAAGCTGAAAAAACATAAAAATTATTATTATCATCAGCAATCATATCGCCTCCAAAGCCAGTTTGCATCTTGCTTAACTGATTTTCACCATTTCCAGAATCATCTTTCACAACGCCTAAATCTGTAACCGCATATTTTCCATCTTTGCTAGAAATTTTCAGAAGCTGAGAACCTGAATTGGAAAGCGCATAGACGTTGCCATCATTCCCTGTTGCCATTCTGGAAAACTGCGAACCAGTGTCGCAAGATGTCGGATTGGAAAGATTATTTTCCAGCAACGTGATGTCTTTTGTTTTGGAATCCAAAATATAAATATTGGAAGAAAACATCGGCATATAAACCAATTTCCCTCTTCCATCGACAGCTAAAGCTGCAATTTGACTGGATAAAGCATTGGCAGAAGATTCAACATCTTCAGAAATATCTTTGTTTAATTTGCTGGAATAAACTCTAGGCTGGTCTTTACCTGACAAAAGAATATTTTCAGTAATTCCTTTCCTGGAATCCAAAGCACGAAAATCCTGAAAAATAATATTTGCAGCATCTTTTCCAGTGAGTGCAAAAATATCCTGCTGAGCAAAAGAACTTGCGCCAATAAACAATAAAAGTAAAGTTGATAGAGATTTTTTCATAGTAAAAGTGTTTAATTAATTGACACTAAGTTAAGTATTTCTACAATATAATACTTACATCAACAAAAAAACCTTCCGTTTTTTACGAAAGGTTTAAATATTTATTGTTTTAATGAATTAATTCAGAACATAACTTGTTCCATCCCGCCCGTCCTTCAGCTCAATTCCTTTCTCAAGAAGTTGATCGCGGATCTGGTCAGACAAATCCCAGTTTTTGGCTTTTCTGGCCTGATTTCTTAAATCAATTAAAACCTGCAAAGTCTGGTCAAGCTTATCATTATTAGATTCTTCAATCATTTCCAAACCTAAAACGTCAAAAACAATGGCGTTTAGGAATTGTTTTAAATCTTCATAATCTTCTGTTGAAATACTTTCTTTACCCAATTTTGAAGCCGAAATAAACTTCACCGCCTCGAATAAATGAGAAATCAAAATCGGACTGTTAAAATCATCTGTCAAAGCTTCCAACACTTTTTCTTTCCAATTTTTATAATCAAAAGAAGAAGTTTCCACACCTTCTACCTGAGTTTGAGTATTCAAGATTTTCACAGCTTCCATCAATCTATTGAAGCCTTTTTCGCTCGCCAACATTGCATCATTAGAAATATCCAAAACACTTCTGTAATGAGCCTGTAAAAAGCAGAATCTCAAAACGCTTGGATGAAAAGCTTTTTCAAAGAAATCATTATTTCCGGTAATCAGCTCCATTGGAAGAATGTAATTTCCGGTCGATTTACTCATTCTTTGTCCATTCATTGTCAACATATTCGCGTGCATCCAATATTTCACCGGTTCTACGCCATTGCAGGCTTTTCCTTGAGCAATTTCACATTCGTGGTGCGGAAATTTCAAATCCATTCCACCACCGTGAATATCGAATTGATCACCAAGATATTTTGTACTCATTGCCGTACATTCAAGATGCCAACCTGGGAAACCCTCTCCCCAAGGCGAAGGCCATTTCATAATATGTTCCGGCGAGGCTTTTTTCCAAAGTGCAAAATCCTGAGGATTTTTCTTTTCGCCTTGTCCGTCAAGGTCTCTTGTATTAGCAAATAATTCTTCGATATTTCTTCTGGAAAGTTCGCCATAATTAAGACCTCTTGCATTGTATTCCAAAACATCGAAATAAACAGAACCATTACTTTCGTATGCAAAACCTTTTTCAACTAAAAGTTTCGTGAGTTCCAATTGTTCAATAATATGACCAGTTGCAGTCGGTTCAATAGTTGGCGGAAGCAGATTAAATTTCTTCAAAACATCGTGAAAATCGACGGTGTATTTCTGTACAATTTCCATCGGTTCCAGTTTTTCTAATCTGGATTGTTTGATGAATCGGTCATTATTGATATCGCCATCGTCCGTCAAATGTCCGGCGTCAGTAATATTTCTGACATATCTGACTTTATATCCAAGAAACTGAAGACTTCTGTAAATGAAATCGAAAGACAAAAAAGTTCTCACGTTACCCAAATGCACATTACTGTAAACCGTAGGTCCACAAACGTACATCCCGATATTACCTTCTAATATGGGTTTGAAAACTTCTTTTTCGCCTGAAAGCGAGTTGTATATTTTTAGTTGCATTGATTTTTATTAATGATGAATTATAATTGATAAGTGATTTAAGATTTAAACATAAAAAATCAACAACAAATAATTGTTGCAATGAAGATTTTGTTCAATTGTTTCTTAAATTTTATCATTATTAATAGCTTTTAAATGATGATTCATATGACTAATATAATCATCAATAATAAATCTTAAAGTAAAAGATTGTTTTTCAGATTTAGTTGTATCGCAAATATTCTCCAATAGTTCATCGGGAATATTTTCAACAACATTTACAATCTGAAGGTTTAAATATTTCCACAAATTTATGATGTTAGAAATCGGTGTATTCTGATAGTTTTGAGCTTTAACCCAAAAATTCTGATCATACACAATATTTTCATTTTCTTTATATTGAGTCACAACAAATCTTCTGATATTAGTAAAAGCACTGTCACAAAGATGACCTAATATTTCTTTTTTAGACCATTTTTCTTCAGACAATTTTTCATTCCATTGATTTTCTGAAATCGAATGAAATTTTGCAATCTGCTTTTCTACAATATCTCTAAGAACTTGATAATCCATTTTAGTCAAATTTTGCGTGACTTCCTACATAATGTAAGAACTCCTGTCTTGTAATAGGATTAGTTCTGAAAATTCCGCTCAATTCTGCTGTAATCGTAGAACTTGCTGTATCTTTAATTCCTCTGCAATTCACACAAAGATGTTTTGCATCTATGATACAAGCAACATTATTGGTGCCAAGAGCTTCTTTCAAAGCATCAACAATCTGCATCGTCAATCTTTCCTGTACCTGCGGACGTTTTGCATAATAATCCACAATCCTATTAATCTTTGACAACCCAATCACTTCACCATTAGAAATATAAGCAACGTGAGCTTTCCCAATAATTGGCAAAAAGTGGTGTTCACAGAAGGAATAAACCGTAATATCTTTCTCAACCAGCATTTGGCGATACTTATATTGATTTTTAAAGGTCGAAACTCCAGGTTTATTTTCAGGAAGAAGGCCACCAAAAATTTCGTTTACATACATCTTCGCAACACGCTTAGGAGAATCTTTCAAAGAATCATCTTCCATATCAAGACCCAAAGTCTCCATGATTTCCGCAAAAAGCCCTTCTATTTTCTCAACTTTCTCTTCAGGTTTCAAATCAAAAGCGTCCTTTCTGAGAGGTGTATGATCTTTGCCTGTGAACAGATCATCGTCATTATCAGGAAAATGTTCCATAATATCATTAGTAATAAGACGCAAAAATAAACAAAATTTTGTAGCCTATAGAGAGTAAATCTAAAGATTTGATTATAAAAAGAATAGATTTAGAACGAGTTTAAAAAAGTAAAAAAAAATTGAAATGATTTGAAATTTTATATATTTGCACCTAAATTAACATAATTAAAAATAAATACTATGTCAGACATTGCATCAAGAGTAAAAGCTATCATCGCTGATAAGCTTGACGTTGAAGAAACAGAAGTAACTCCAGAGGCTAGCTTCACAAACGATTTAGGAGCTGATTCTTTGGATACTGTAGAGCTTATCATGGAGTTCGAAAAAGAATTCAACATTCAAATCCCTGATGACCAAGCAGAAAAAATTACAACTGTAGGTCACGCTATTGCTTACATCGAAGAAGTTGTAAATAAATAATATTATCTAGACAGAAAAAAATTTATGGAATTAAAAAGAGTAGTTGTAACCGGCTTCGGCGCTATTACACCAATCGGAAATAATGCGAAAGAATACTGGGAAAACCTAAAAAAGGGAGAGAGCGGCGCTGCTCCTATTACTCTTTTTGATTCCACTAATTTCAAAACTAAGTTTGCAAGCGAAGTAAAAAACTACGATCCTCTTAACTATTTTGATAAGAAAGAGGCAAAAAAAATGGATAGAAATTCTCAGTTCGGACAAATTGCCGCGAGAGAAGCTATCGCTCACAGCAGACTTATAGAAGATAATGTTAACAAAGATCGTGTAGGTGTAATCTGGGGATCAGGAATTGGCGGACTGGAAACTTTTGAAACAGAAGTTTTAGGTTTTGCTGAGTCTAATGGTGTTCCGAGATTCAATCCTTTCTTTATTCCAAAAATGATTGCAGATATCACGCCTGGTAATATCTCTATCGAATATGGTTTCCACGGTCCAAACTACACAACAGTTTCAGCTTGTGCATCATCTGCCAATGCTTTGATTGATGCTAAAATGCTTATCAACCTTGGTAAGGCAGACGTCATTGTTTGTGGAGGATCAGAGGCTGCTGTTACAGCGAGCGGAATGGGAGGCTTCAACGCTATGCACGCCCTTTCTACAAGAAACGATGATCCAAAAACAGCTTCAAGACCTTTTGACAAAGACAGAGATGGATTTGTACTAGGAGAAGGTGCAGGATGTATCATTCTTGAAGAATATGAGCACGCAAAACAAAGAGGAGCAACAATCTATGCAGAATTAGCTGGTGGCGGAATGAGTGCTGATGCACATCATATGACCGCACCACATCCTGAAGGATTAGGCGCTTATCTGGTAATGAAAAATTGTTTGGAAGATGCTGGTGTAACTGCTGACGAAGTAGATCATATCAATATGCACGGTACATCTACTCCATTAGGAGACATCGCAGAATCCAATGCCATTGCAAAATTATTCGGAGAACACGCTTTTGATATTCAGATCAATTCTACAAAATCAATGACTGGTCACCTTTTGGGCGCGGCTGGTGTTATAGAAGCTATTGCTGCTTTGCACACTATTATTCACGGTATTGTTCCGCCTACAATCAATCATTTTACTGACGATGAAAAAATCGACAGCAGACTTAACTTCACTTTCAACACTGCTGTTGAGAAAGATGTTAACATTGCTATGAGTAATACTTTTGGTTTTGGAGGTCACAATGCTTGTGTTCTTTTCAAAAAAATATAATATGTTTTTATGGAGTTGAAAAGTTATTTTTCAAAATTACTTCCAAAAAACAGAGCACAAAAACTTTCGGAAAAAGATATTCTTTTTCGCAAAAAAATTTCTGAAATTGTTGGATACAACATCCATAACTTAGAAATCTTTAAAGAGGCATTTTCTTTAAAATCTTCTTCAAAAAGTACGAATAAAAAAAATTACGAACGTCTAGAGTTTTTAGGGGATTCTGTTTTAGGAACCATTATTTCTTGTCATCTTTTTCAGGCTTATCCTAATGAAAATGAAGGATTTCTCACGCAGATGAAGTCCAAAATTGTTAACAGGAAAAACCTTAACAAACTTGGAGAAGATTTGAAATTGAGTTCGTTATTGCAAGCAGATACAAGCCAAACGATTCTGAGCGAAAACATTTCCGGAAATCTTTTGGAGGCTTTGATTGGCGCTATTTATCTGGATATTGATTATGAATTTTGCAAGAAAATTGTTTTAGACAGGATTCTTACGCCTTCCACAATCAATAAGCTGGAAAATAAAATCATCAGCTACAAAGGACTGCTATTGGAATGGAGCCAAAAGAAAAAAGTTCCGATCAAGTATGAGACTTGCGAAGAATTCCAACCTAACAAAGTGACCGTTTTCCGCTGTCACGTTTGGTTGCACAACGAAAAGATTGCGAATGCCGTAGAAAGTTCTAAAAAGAAAGCAGAGGAAAAAGCAGCCCAACGAGCTTTTTATGTTTTGAGTAAAAAAGAGAATATTATTGAAGGTCAAAAAACAATTTCTTAAGCTAGAAGAAGATCACACGGAGATCGTCATAGGATTGATTCGACTTGTAAAAACAATCCCAGAGCACGAATTGTTTTTTTTACTCAATAAAACCAACGATTTTAATTTCAAAAGGATTGATGATATATGCATCAAAGGTGAATATTTTGATCATCAATTTTCTCGCTATCAAGCTTACGACAGATATTCAAAAAACTGTTACAGCTTCATTTCCAACAAATCGATTTTATCTATAGAAAAAAAAATTCAAAATCAACTTTTTTCAGATGAATCAAATATTAAATTTTTACTAAATCTACACCAAGATGTAGATTACATCCTTACAAATTCCGATATGTTTGCGGATTTTTCATTAATTTTGCTCCCGGAAAATTTCGTATTTCAAATTCAGGAATATTCACTGAGTTCTGAAGAAGAACTTTATCAATTAATTCAATATTATGAATAAAAACCTAAAAAAAACAAAAATCATTGCAACACTAGGCCCTGCTACTTCTAGCAAGGAGACGATGATACAGATGATACAAGCTGGTGTTGATGTATTTAGAATTAATTTTTCTCACGCCGATTACGAATTGGTGAAAAGAAATGTTGAAATAATTCGTGAAATCAATAAAGAATATGGCTACTCAGTCTCTATTTTAGGAGATTTGCAAGGTCCAAAATTAAGAGTTGGTGTAGTAAAAGAAGGCTCTTTTCTTAATCCGGGAGATGTTCTTACTTTCACAAACGAAAAGATGGAGGGCGATGCGACTAAAGTTTATATGACTTATGACAAATTCCCTCAGGATGTAAAAGTTGGGGAAAGAATCTTGATTGATGACGGAAAACTGGTTTTTGAAGTTATTGAAACTAATAATGTAGATACTGTAAGAGCTAAAACGATCCAAGGCGGACCATTGAGTTCTAAAAAAGGAGTTAACCTTCCTAACACCAATGTTTCTCTTCCTGCTTTGACAGAAAAAGATATTGAGGATGCTAACTTTATGTTGGATCTTGAGCTTGATTGGATTGCTTTATCATTCGTGCGTCACGCACAGGATATCATCGATTTGAAAGAATTGATGGCAAAACACCCAACCAACAAAACGAAAACACCAATCATTGCTAAAATCGAAAAGCCAGAAGGTGTGAAAAACATCGATGAGATCTTGATGGAGTGTGATTGTCTAATGGTTGCAAGAGGAGATCTAGGTGTTGAAGTTCCAATGGAACAAGTGCCTGTTATCCAGAAAAACTTGGTAAATAAAGCTAGACTTTATGCTAAGCCGGTTATCATTGCTACCCAAATGATGGAAACAATGATTACTAGTTTGACACCAACAAGAGCGGAAGTCAATGACGTTGCTAACTCTGTACTTGACGGAGCTGATGCAGTAATGCTTTCCGGAGAAACTTCTGTTGGAAAATATCCTGTAGATGTGGTTAGAAATATGGCTAAAATCGTAAAGAATATTGAAAAGACAGCTTTATATTCAAAACTAAACCACGTTATCGAAGAAAAAATCAACTGTGTAGATGAGCGTTTTATCACGGATAAAGTTTGTCGTTCTGCTGTAGATATTGCAAAATCTACTGGATCTGAAGCTATTGTAACTTTAACAAGCTCCGGTTACACCGCATTCCAAATCTCTGCACACAGACCTTCTTCTCACATCATCGTTTTCAGTAACAACAAACGTGTGATTACCATGTTGAACCTTCTTTGGGGTGTAAGAGCATTCTATTACGATATGCAGAAATCAACTGACGAGACTGTAATCCAAGTGAATATGTTGACGCACAATTACGGATTTGTAGAGCAAGGCGATTTTGTTGTGAATCTAAATGCAATGCCAGTTCATAACGGCGGAAAAACCAATACATTGAGATTATCTACAATCTAATTTACAGTAATAATTATAAAATAAAAGCCATCGAGATTTCGATGGCTTTTTATTTTGATTGATTTAGAAATTACTCTTTAATAATTTTCTTAGATATGGTTCCTGATTTTGTTTTCACAGTAATGATGTAAACACCGCTTGTGAATTTATTTAGACTGATAGCTTGAACTTTTGAAGTCTTTGTATTTTCAAGAATCAGTTTCCCGTTCATATCAAAAAGAGCAATTCTCTCGATATCATTAGGCGCATTAACATTGATTATATCTTTTGTTTTTGTAGGATAAATTTTAACTTCTTGCTTACTCGAATCATTGGCCGCCAAAGTTATTTTCTTAGTTCCTGTAGCTACCAAAGCAAAATTTTGAGTTGCTGTATTTCCTTCTTGATTCACAAGAGCGTTTTTATTATTAACCTCAATTCTGTAGATTCCATTTGTTGTTGGATTATCAATCACAATTTGTTCTACATTATCTACTGTATTATCGCCTTTTGTCGCATTCGCATTAGGGTCATTAATATCAAGTCTCCAAGGATAATAAATTGTTCCAGTACCAACTTCTACCACTCTAAGATCAAGATCATTTACAATTCTGGAAGTATGATTATTTTGAAGATCTGTATCGCTGGTAAAAGGTGTAATTGCAGGATCAACCCAAGAGATACTCACCTTCAAAGGTTCGGTTCCAGTTGCTTTGATTTGTTTTGTAAAAGGTTGCCCTGATGTTAAAGTCTGTTTTTCCAAGTAAGCATCTTCATCCAGTCTATTAACTAAAACCTGAGCTGCTTTTTTTGCATCTACCAAACCCCAACCATACCAAACATCTGGTCCCGGTCTTCCCGCTTCATTCGCTGTATGCGTTAATAATGCTTTCATCTCATCAACATTGAAAATAAAACTGCTGTTTCCAGAAATATTTCTTTCGATTTGAGTCAGTGCACCAGCAATCCCCGAGACCATTGGAGCGGCAAATGAAGTTCCGAAAGTAACAGTATAATTGGATGTTCCAGAGTTAGCCATAAACATATCAACCCCAACTGCAGTCAAATCGGGTTTCACTGCACCGTCTTTTCTTGGTCCTGCACTACTGAAACTTCCTTTCACAACATCTGTCGCAGTGGTATATTTATTTCCTTGTGTTGTTAATTGATTCACTGCTCCAACTGTAATGATATTCTTTGCCAGAGACCCATATCCTATACAATTATAACCTTGACTACAATTAGCGGGAGGGATCACATCATTGGCAGCAAAAGGAATCCAACTTTGTGTAGCATCATCAAACTTATACTTTGCAGAGTTCGCAAGCGGTCCCACACCGTAATAATTACCTGTTGATTTAACAATAATCTGATTCGGCTGGGTGTATACTATTTTATCAAAATTATAATCTCTTTCAGCATAAGCTCCCGAGTAGGTGTCTTGTGCATTCAGTCCATAAGCACCAACCCAGTAGTAGGCTCCACCAGAAAGCTGCCATCCCACATTGACACCATAAGAATGATTGGAAATGTTAAGATTTGGCAAAGTGGCCAATTTTTCATACTGGTTTCCCAGAGGTTTGGTGAATGCAAACATATAATTATCGGTCGTTCCTAATGGTAGAACACCTTTTGCATAAGATTTTGGAAATCCTGCAGCATTACCAGTACCAGAACCATTGGCAATTAAAACACTATTAACATTATTGGTATGACTACTAATTGCAACTGTTGTTCCTCCGCTTGAGGGTGGATCTTGCAGAGCTGGATTTTCATTATTAATTGCACGACCCGTTGTGAACTGCTCATGATTTGCCGTAACAAGTCCCGCATCAAAAACTGTAATTTTAATTCCACTCCCTGTAACAGGTGATGTGATTCCGGAAACCGTTCCTGACTGGAGCTCATCCATATTTGCAGTGGCATTTGCTCTGGTTTCTTCCATAGTATAAAACAATGGAATTTTCCCAGCAAACCCAGCTAAATTCTGTTTAAGACTATCCCTCTGCTTTTGAGAATATCTGGATGTTGATTTTGAGAAATAAGAATCTAATTTACTTTCATCGTTTAATCTTTGCTGAGTGAACTCATTCTTCAACTTAAGATCCTGAGCATTAGAAAAATAAAATGAAAATATAAAACTTATACTGAATAAAATTCTTTTCATTAGGATTGTTTTTGCAAAGATAAAAAAACCATAACGTATAAATCTTCTTTATAAAAATTAACTGTTACTTTTTGAAATCCTTCAATTTTTCTTCAAAATGAAGTTTCAAATTCCCGATATCGTGTTCATTACAAAACCCATATTTCAGAATGTTCCTAGTATCAAATGTTCTCAACGAATAATATAAAAACGAATTGATTTCCGATACTCCTAATCCCATCGATACAAAATATTCATCTTTTAAATTTTCTCTAATCCATTCTACAAAATCAGTCAAAACCCATTTATCATCAATCTTTCCAAAACTCATTCCGCCTCCAACTGGCTGAACGAATTCTCCGTGTTTGGGTTTAAGTAAAAATTCGCTGGCTGGTGACTTATAATAAACTCTTAAATCATTATTAAGTGTTGCTTTCATTTTATTTTCATCAAATAATTTGGAATCTTTGCTAAGGTTTCCACTCAATTGTTTCTTGACTTCAACTTCTTCTATTTCAATAGCTAATTTCACGATGTTAATGAGCAATTCATCATCATTTTTCACATTAATTATTTTACGCTCATAACCTGATTTTACAAACCGAAGTTCATCGCCAATATTTACACTAATCAAAAATTGACCATTGGAATCAGAATAAGTTTTTTCTCGCGAATTGATATTAACAACCAAAACCTGACTCACAGCTACAGAATCAGAGACAATTCTTCCTCTAATCTGTTGAGAAAAAATAAAATTAGAAATGAATAAAAGAATAACTAATAAAAGTTTTTTCAAAGGTTATTTTTCTTCAAAATTAGATTTAATTCTCACTGAGAAAAGAGATTTAACCAGCATTAACTTTTTTATGAACAATTAACAAAATCGGACTTTGAAGCCGTTTTTTTTCTCTTATTAAAACCTTAACTTTACACCAAATTACAATGTAGATGTACTTAGTTTTCGATACAGAAACCACCGGTTTACCCAAAAATTTCAATGCTCCGCTCTCAGATTCAGACAATTGGCCAAGGATGGTTCAGATTGCCTGGCAAATCCACGATGACAATGGAAACCTAATCGAAAACCAAGATTACATCATCAAACCAGAAGGTTATGACATCCCTTTCAACGCGGCGAGAATCCATGGAATCACAACGAAAATTGCGAATGAAGAAGGTCGTGATTTGCAGGAGATTTTGGAAGAATTCTCTAAAGCTCTGGAAAATGTAAGAGTCGTTTCCGGACACAATGTAGAATTTGATTACAACATTGTTGGTGCAGAATTTTTCAGAAAAAACATCAAAGATAATCTTCAGGAAAAGCCAAAAGCCGACACAATGATTTTGGGAACAGATTATTGTAAACTGGAAGGCGGACGAGGCGGAAGATACAAATCTCCGAAGCTTGAAGAACTTTACGAAAAATTATACGGACACAAATTCGATGAAGCGCACAATGCGGCGGCCGATGTGAACGCGACTGCGCAGGTTTTCTTCGAAATGATGAGAATTGGCGTGATTCCAACTGAGGTTTTGAAAATCAGTGAAGCTCAATTAAAAGAATTTCAAACGCTCAATCCAAATCCGATTAAACCTTTCGGAATTGTTATAAGAAGACAAGTCGCAAGTTTCAACAACAAAAAGAAACAAGCCGACATTGCGAATATTGACGAAATTGATTTAGGAAACTATTTCAACTTTGATAATCATACTGTTTTCTCAACTCTGACTGCTACAACGAGCATTAATGACCTTATCAAAAAGGCACAAGACGATAATTTCTCCGCTGTCGGCATTGTTGATATTGGAAATATGATGGGCGCTTTCAAATTTGTTACAGCAGTTGAAGGTGCTAATTCAGCAGTTTCAAAAAAGCATAAGGAATATTTAGCCAAAAAAGCTGAGGCTGAAGAAAAAGGTGAAGAATTCAATGAAGAAGAACCAGACTCCAGCCAACTGATTCCAATTGTGGGTTCAGAATTTTATATTTCGGACAGATACGAGCAAAAGCAATTTACCAAAGATGACCCGGACAGACGGACACAAGTTGTTTTGTTAGCCAAAGATTTCAATGGCTATAAAAATTTGGTTAAACTTTCCAGCATCGGTTTCCAGAAAGGATTTTATTTCGGAGTTCCGAGAATCAGCCGAGAACTGATTGCGCAATACAAAGAAGGTTTGATTGCTTTAACATCAGGAATCAATGGTGATATTCCAAGCACGATTTTGAATATCGGAGAACAGAAAGGGGAAGAATTATTTCAATGGTGGAAAGAGGAATTTGGAGAAGATTTTTATGTTCAAATCCAGAATCACAATCTGCCGGAAGAAGAACATTTGAATGAAGTTTTACTTCAATTCGCTGACAAGTATAATGTGAAAATCTTGGCTCAGAACGAAACATATTACACCAATAAAAGTGATGCAAATATTCAGGATATTTTAGGTTGTATCAAAGACGGAGAAAAATTATCAACGCCTATCGGTAAAGGCTTTGGCAAGAGAAAAGGTTTAACTACAGATGAATATTACATCAAAAATTCGGAAGAACTAAAAGCTGCTTTTCTCGCTTACCCGGATGCTTTTGAAGCTTACGATGAGTTTTTAGCAAAATTCAAACCTTATACTTTGAAACGTGATGTATTGCTCCCTAAGTTTGATATTCCAGCAGAATTCGTTAATCCGGAAGATGACGTCGACGGAGGAAAACGAGGTGAGATGGCTTACTTGACTTATCTGACTTATGAAGGTGCAAACAGAAGATATAAAGAAACGGGAATCACTCCTGAAATTAAAGAACGTTTAGACTTCGAATTAGAAGTTATTGCCAACACAGGTTATCCGGGATATTTCTTGATTGTTCAGGATTTTTGTAATGAAGCAAGAAAGATGGGCGTGTGGGTTGGCCCTGGCCGTGGTTCGGCAGCAGGCTCAGCGGTGGCTTACTGTATCGGAATTACCAATGTCGACCCGATTAAATACGATTTACTTTTCGAGAGATTTTTGAATCCGGAAAGGGTTTCGATGCCCGATATTGATATAGATTTTGATGATGAAGGTCGTGATAAAATCATCAAATGGGTAGTTGAGAAATATGGGCAGGAGCAGGTTGCTCAGATTATCACATATTCAGTTTTAGGAGGAAAATCTGCGATTAAAGATGCGGGGCGAGTTCTGGATGTTTCGATTCCGGAAACCAATATGATTGCGAAATTAATTCCTCCAAGCCCAGGAATGAACATCGCAAAAGCTTTAACAAAATATGATAAACTGAAGCCAGAAGACCAACAGCTGGTGGATGAGATGAAAGCCATTCTCAGCGACCAAAACGACTCCAGATTTTCCGTTTTGGATAGCGCCAAAAAGATGGAAGGCTGCATCAGAAACACCGGAATCCACGCTTGTGGTGTAATCATTACGCCAGAGCCAGTGAGCAATCTGGTTCCTATTACGATTGCTGCGAAAGATGCAGAGATTTTGGTTTCTCAATTCGACAACTCAGTGGCAGAAGATGCAGGTCTTTTGAAAATGGATTTCTTAGGATTAAGAACTTTAACCATCATAAAAGATGCAGTAAAATTAGTTAAAGAACGTCACGGAATTGACATTGACCCAGATGAAATCCCACTTGACGATGCGAAAACTTATCAATTATTCAAAGACGGACGAACCATCGGGATTTTCCAATATGAAAGTCCAGGAATGCAAAAATATATGCGCGAACTGAAACCAACAGTTTTCGCCGATTTGATTGCAATGAACGCTTTGTATCGTCCAGGCCCGATAAAATATATTCCGAATTTCATCAACAGAAAACACGGAACCGAAGAAATTATTTACGATTTACCGGAACTTGAAGAATATTTGGAAGAAACTTACGGAATTACGGTTTATCAGGAACAGGTAATGCTCCTGTCTCAGAAACTCGCCAATTTTACAAAAGGTGAAGCCGATACGTTGAGAAAAGCGATGGGTAAAAAGCAGATTGATGTACTGAATAAAATGTATCCAAAATTCATAGAAGGTGGAAGAAAAAATAACCTGAATGAAGAACGATTGGAGAAAATCTGGAATGACTGGAAAGCCTTTGCAGAATACGCTTTCAACAAATCCCACTCCACTTGTTATGCCTGGATCGCTTACCAAACAGCCTATTTGAAAGCTAATTATCCCGCTGAATATATGGCAAGTGTAATGAGTAACAACATCAACAATACAGCTTCTATCACAATGTTTATGGAAGATTGCAAGGCTATTGGTGTAGATGTTTTGGGACCAGACGTGAATGAATCTCAGTACAAATTTTCTGTAAATGAAAAAGGTCAAATTCGATTTGGTCTCGGTGCAATCAAAGGAATTGGCGAAGGTCCAAGTGAAGCGATTACCAAAACGAGAGAAGGTGGCCGTTATAAAAATATTTATGATTTTTTTGAGAGAATTCCGTCATCACAGGTCAATAAGAGAGTTGGGGAAAGTTTAATTATTGCTGGTGCTTTTGACGAATTGGATTCTTATCATCGTGGTCAATATTTTGACATCGACCCAGCCGGAAGAACTAATATCGAAAGATTGATCCGCTATGGACAAAGTTTCCAGGATAGTAAAAATGAAATGGAAAATTCTTTGTTTGCAGATTTTGCGGAGGAAGTTCAAATTGAACAACCTAAACTTTTGCCCTGTGCGGAATGGCCAAATATGCATAAACTCAATAGAGAAAAAGAGATTATCGGTTTCTATCTTTCTGCACATCCTTTGGATGAGTTCAAATATCAATTCCAATTTATGCAAGGTGTTCTTTCCAAAAAAGCAGTTTTGGAAGAGAAAAAGGAAGAAATCGTTTTGGAAGAAGTGATTCCGATTCTTGAAAAAGATGACAGTCCTATTGAGGATGAAGTTCCGGACATTGTTGTTTCTGATGATGGTGGTTTAGAGGATGAAATCATTGAAGAAATCACTGTAAAAGCTGAGCCAAAAGGAAATTTCAATTTCTTGAATCTGGATGAAGTAGAAGCTTTTAAAGATTTGGCTTTCCCTCCAAAAACGGCGGAGTTGTTTGAGGAAAAGAAAAGCTGGAAAGACAAAATGAATGAAAAAGACAACACCAAAGAATATACAGTTGCCGGACTAATCACAGAATATCGTG